>DATAPT010000339.1:0-2811 GCA_036265065.1 Candidatus Acidiferrales bacterium
ACGCCATCGTCTTCGCCAAAGATCAGGCTACGATGGGCGTCGGTGCCGGTCAGATGAGCCGAGTTGATTCCGTGAAGATCGCGGTGATGAAGGCGCAGCGTTCGCTGCAGGGCACGGTCGTAGCATCCGACGCATTCTTCCCATTTGCCGACGGAGTCGAGGAAGCTGCCAAGGCCGGCGCCACCGCCGTTATCCAGCCCGGCGGCTCAGTCAAAGATCCTGAAGTCATCGCCACGGCGGACAATCTCGGCCTCGCCATGGTCTTCACCAGCATGCGCCACTTCCTCCACTGAGCTAGCGGGGGAACCGTAAATCGCACGAATGATTGGCTAATTTGCTTCGCTCCATTCAAACCAATGCTGGGTACGATTGCACACGCTGCAAACCGAGAGCATCACCGGCACTTCGATCAACACGCCCACGACTGTCGCCAACGCCGCGCCCGAACCCGCCCCAAATAGCGCGATAGATGTAGCCACGGCAAGCTCGAAGAAATTGCTTGCGCCTATCAGCGCTCCCGGGGCCGCCACTCGATATTCCACGCGAAACCATTTCATCAATCCGTAGGTCAGAGCAGAATTGAAATACACCTGCAGAAGGATTGGCACCGCAATTAGCAGTACATGCAGCCATTTGCCAGTCAGATTGTCCGACTGAAAAGCGAAAATCAAAACGAGCGTTGCTAACAGCGCCAGAATAGTAATGGGAGAGAACTTCGGCAGCAGAACTTGTTCCAACCAATCTTTACCGAATCGATGGACAAACGCGACGCGGAGCGCTGCGCCGACCGCGAGCGGAATCACGATGAACGCAAAGACGGAAAGAAATAACACCCGGAAGGGAACCGAAAGCGACGATGCTCCGCTCACCAAAAAGCGCACAATGGGCGCAAACAGAAAAAGCATGATCAAATCATTCAACGATACCTGGATCAGCGTGTATGCCGGATCTCCATCCGTCAGGTAGCTCCACACAAAGACCATCGCCGTACACGGCGCCGCTGCCAGAATAATTGTTCCCGCAATGTATTGGCTCGCTTCGCTTGGCGAAATCCAGGCCTCAAACACATGCCGGAAGAAAAACCAGGAAATCAGCGCCATCGAAAATGGCTTCACCATCCAGTTGACGAACAGCGTGATCATTACGCCCTTTGGTTTTTTGCGGACCGCTCGGATCGACCCGAAATCCACCTTCATCATCATTGGTATGATCATCAACCAAATGAATATCGCTATCGGCAGGTTGATTTGACTGCCAGTTCCAAACTCTGCCGCTCGCAAGGTTTCAATCAATGCCGGGGAATATCTCCCCAAGAGCACTCCCGCAACCATGCACAGCGCGACCCACAGACTCAGGTAGCGTTCGAAAACTTTCAATTTTCCAGTTGCCCTCGGAGGGGACGAAATACTTCGTTCTACGTGGCTCATTCGTCGTCGCCTATGCGGTCCACTTCTTTCTTGATGGCTAGTTGGTCGAGGCTCGAGAGTGGCAGGCTCAGAAATAATCCAATGCGCCGGTCCAGTGTAAGGAATGTTTCGCGGAACGCTTTTTCGATTTGTTCGTCTGTACCCTTCACTGCCGCGGGGTCGGCAACTCCCCAATGGGCGGTGATCGGTTGTCCCGGCCACACGGGACAAATCTCCTGAGCGGCGTTGTCGCAAACCGTAAAGACAAAGTACATCCGTGGCGCGCCGGCCACGGCAAATTCATCCCAGCTCTTACTGCGCAGGCCTTGCGTAGGGAGTTGGGCAGACTCCAACTGCCGAAGCGCGTAGGGATTCACGCGTCCCGTCGGATGGCTTCCCGCGCTAAATCCATGAAAATTGCCTTTGCCGCGGTGATTCACGATAGCCTCCGCCAAAATCGATCGCGCGGAGTTGCCGGTACACAAAAACAGTACGTTAAATGGCGGTTTCATTTTCCGTCTCTATTCGTGCTAAAGGACTCTTGTCCGCGTTTACTTGCAGCACGATGTTCCGCAACACGCGTTGTTTTCCAGAGGCTTTTCCGCACGGATGAACGCACTCACGAACTTGTTTTCAACCTGCGGGGCCACTTCTTCCACATTCAATCCGGACGTCTGCAAGAATTCCCGAGCTTCTTCAACTTGGTAGACCCGCGTCGCTTCCACGTCCACGCCGCAAAATCCCGCGCTCTTCAACTTTTCACGATACTCGTTTTCTTCCAGCGCGCCCGCAATGCAACCCACCCACAGCTCCATGCTCTTGCGAATATCCGCGGGCACTTCGCCACGCACTACCACGTCCGATACCGCCAGACGGCCGCCCGGCTTCAGCACCCGAAGTGCTTCGCGCAACACCCGGTCCTTGTCTCCCGACAGATTGATCACGCAATTCGAAATGATCACGTCCACCGTGTTATTGGGCAGGGGAATGTTCTCGATCGTGCCCTTCAGAAACTCCACATTCTCGGCGCCTGCCTTTTTCTGATTCTCGCGCGCCAGAGCCAGCATCTCGTCAGTCATATCCAGTCCATACGCCTTGCCGGTCGGTCCCACCCGCCGTGCAGAAAGCAGCACGTCGATTCCGCCCCCCGAACCCAGGTCTAACACCACTTCTCCGGGTTTCAGTTGCGCCAGTGCGGTTGGATTGCCGCAGCCCAGCGAAGCTTTCACTGCATCCGCCGGCAGCGAACCCTTTTCTGATTCGTCGTACAAATTTCGGGTGATCGGATCGCAGCAGCTCAGCTCCGCCCCTCCCCCGCAACACGCCGTCTTTCCTTCCGTCACTTGCTTGGCTGCGGCGCCATACTTTTGCTTCACTGCGTCCCGCACGTTGCTTTCGCTCATCG
>DATAPT010000340.1:0-3934 GCA_036265065.1 Candidatus Acidiferrales bacterium
ACTTGGTTAGTTCATCACGGATGCGTTCATATGAAACCTGTGTGATTTGCGGGTAAAGGCTCTGCACCGCTGCCATCGTTTCCGGCTCAATCTGGAAACCGAATCGCGCGGCAAATCGCACGGCGCGCAGCATGCGCAGATTGTCTTCCGTAAAGCGCCGCAGTGGATCGCCAATCGCGCGCACAAGCCCCGCATGCAAATCCGCGCGTCCACCGATGTAGTCAAGCACTTCCCCCGACGCCGGGTCCATCAGCAATCCATTGATCGTGAAATCGCGCCGCAGAACATCTTCCTGTGGCGTCTTGGAAAAAATCACTTGATCCGGGTGCCGGCCATCCGAATAGCCGCCATCAGAGCGGAACGTAGCAACCTCGACTTCCACTGGCTGTTGCTGCGCGTCCTGTTCCTGCCCTCGCGGTTCTCGGTCAAGCACCAGAATTACGCCAAATTTCGCGCCTACTGCAACGTTGCGCGGGAAGAGCTCCTGCACCCGCTCCGGGCGCGCATCGGTACACACGTCGTAGTCAGTCGGCAGGCGCCCCAACTCAAGATCGCGCACACATCCGCCCACGAAATAAGCCTGATGTCCGTGGCTTCGCAGCGTTGCGCAGATCCGTTCGGCTAATTCGCGCGATGTCATTTCTGGATTATGCGCCAGTCAGGGCCATCGACAAAGGAGTGCGCGTTGAACATTCCTCCCGATGGCGCGATTTTGAGTTCGAAAGGATTAAACGGAATTTTTGAAAATTGGAAGTGATCGCACAGTCTGCCGATAGCCTCCGCGAAAGATTCGGGCAAACTGCACAATCAGCACAAACGAAATTCGCTTTTATTTCCCAGACATTCGAATTGGATTCAGGATGATCGGCGAATCATCCCCCCCAACCTTCCTACAAAAGGCCGGTCCAGAACAAAATCAAGATTGTCAGTATGACCACGCTTACGCCGGCAATGGGACCGAAGCCCCAACTCTTGCTGTGCGGCCAAACTGGAAAGCTCCCTACGACGGCAATTAGAACAAACACCGAAAGAATTGCCATCAGAAACATGGTTTCCCTGCTCCCTTTGGGCCGCGCAAATTAAGCCGTTTGCCCTGAGCCATCATAAAGCGGCAGGGTCTGGATTGGGAGCAATTCCACGAGAGTATAAGTTCCCAGCGTGATGCCCAGCGGAATATCGCAAAGCGACAAAACGGCGGCGACGAGTGCGAGTGTACGCCCGACACTCCGTCCTCCAAGCAGTGCGAGGCCAGCAAAAATCGAAATGAGACCGCAGATAACGGACAACACAATCGTGGCTGCATACAGGAAATGAAAAAGTCCCATCAAGGTAAATGGATCAGCTACACGGTTCAACAGCGCGCCAAACATCAAGGTAGCCGTGCTGGCATAAATCAGCAGGCAGGCCGCCAAGATCAGACGTACCACTCCGTAAACAGTCCAAAGGACTCCCAAGGTTCCGAAATGAGGATTTGAATTCCGAAGAACAGGATTGCTTGATGACATAACGGCCCCCTTTTGAGCTTTCTCTCAAGTTAAGTATTGCTATCAACGCATGAACTATCTTTTATAGCTCGTAGTAAGAGGACATTCTGTTCACAACTGAACACGTGGGTTGATGAGGCCTGCTACAAAAATTACTAACCGCAAATGTACCGGACCGGGTTTTTGAATTCTATCGGGTAAACAATTTATTCAGATGCTAATCAATGCTGCGAAAATGGCTGCGTGAATCCTGTAAGAACTGAAAGAATGATTGAAGCGTAGTTCATCATCCCCATAAATTTAGTCTTCCCGTTCTTCCTTGCGCGACTTAGTCATTGACCCGCCAAACTGAACCTTGGAGAAGCCGAAGCGGTCGCGCAGTGCGTCGGTGGCTTGCGCGATGCGCTCCAGTTTTTCGCGGCGGGAAGCGTCCAGCAGATCCAGCTGTTCGCCGCCATGCGTGAAGGAAGATAGCGCAACGCCGACGAGCCTTACCTTGCGAGTGCGGTCACAATTCCGGTCGAATAATTTTTTCACGGTTTCAAACACAACTGGGTCGAGATGCGTGGGCTCGCGCAATGTCTGCGCGCGTGTGATGGTTTCAAATCCCATGTAGCGGATGGTTATGGTTACGACTCCGGCGCTGAGGCTTGCTTCGCGCAGGCGCTTCATCGCTTTCTGGCACAGCAGGCTGAGCGTGGCATCGAGCAGAGCGCGATCCTGCGTGTCTTCGGAAAATGTGCGGTTATGCGAAATAGATTTCGGTTCAGCATCCA
Source organism: Candidatus Acidiferrales bacterium (assembly GCA_036265065.1). Lineage (GTDB taxonomy): Bacteria > Acidobacteriota > Terriglobia > Acidiferrales > UBA7541 > Palsa-360. The sequence continues at coordinate 2,261 of DATAPT010000340.1, forward strand.
CGAAGAATTCATACGTGTCGCCGCCAGGCGCTTTTCTAAAGAGCGCCGTGCCCCAACGTCCGAATTCTTTCTCCAGTTTTTCGCGGCCCATCGCGGCGAGCTGCCAAACTTTTTGTATGCCCGCAGATTGCAAAGCCGCTTCCGTAACTTTGCCGATTCCGGGGATGCGCCGCACTTCGAGCGGCGCGAGAAACGCCTCCTCGCTTTCCGCTGGAACCCACACTAATCCGCGCGGCTTGGCCTGATCGCTCGCCACTTTCGCCACAAGGCGCGTTCGCGCAAGACCCGCGGAACACGGCAGCCCGGTCTGGGAAGTAATTTCGCGCAACAACGAATCCGCCGCGGCAATGGGCGGCCCGTGCAGCCGCTCCGTCCCCGCAAGATCGATGTACGCCTCATCGACCGAAGCCATTTCCACGACAGGCGAATATTTTCCGAGTATGGCGGCTACGCGGTCACTCCACTCGGAATAGAGATGGTGGCGCGGCTCAAGAAATATAGCGTGAGGGCACAGGCTCCCCGCGGTGCGCAGCGGCATCGCCGAATGAATGCCATATTTTCGCGCCTCGTAACTTGCTGTCGACACAATGCCGCGCTGATCCGGCTGCCCTCCGACCACGACGGGCTTCCCGCGCAGTTCGGGCCGGTCCAGCAATTCCACGGAAACAAAAAATGCGTCCATATCGACGTGGAGAATGGAAGTAGTGGAAGCTAAAGAAGCTACAGAATTGAAGGAAGTCGAGGATGCGGAATGAGGAGACTCCGTCTGTGAATCGCGCTTCGCCCGGTAAGTGACAAACTTTGGCATAGACCAATGCAGGTATAATACATCCAGGCGAATATAGAGCGAATCGGAAAATGTGACTCTACTTCCCACGGGTGCGCCGAACTTTATTGATCAGCAACGCCGACGGCCCACAATTTTCAACAATCTTGCGAAGGCTACTTTACGAAGCGATTGCGGTTTCCGGGCTTGTCATTGTGAATCGCACGGCGATATTATTTTTTGTGAAAACGGTCTGCAAAAATAAAATTTACGCTAGTGATTCGCTGCAAACATGATTGTAATTTGTATATTCCTTGCGCAAATTTTTCCGAATATCTTCCGATCGACTCCAAAATTTGAAGATGTATTTCACGAGTCAAAATGTGTAAGTCGTGATTTTTTTGTGTCTAAAACGTTAAGAGGTGCCATACCTTAAACCATGTATTCAGAACGTTCCTATCCGGTACGCCAAAATTCGTCACCTCGCTTTTTATTTACCGTTGGCGTTAGCCCATTTATGGTCCTTTACCTGCACTTAGGGTGTCACTCAGCTGAACAATAAAATTTGAACTGGGGGCCAAAACCATGTTTCAGAATTCGATCTTGCGCATCAATGACACGGGAACGGCGGAAGAGAGACTTTGGCGCGCTGTGATTACGAAAAGCCTGGAAGAATGGATTTGCGGGCCGTTGAGTTTCAGCCGCAAGGCGGAACAATTTCTTTTTCACGACAACAAAGATTTCAAAGCCGTTTGTTCTTCCGCGGGAATGGACCCGGAACGCCTCCGAAAACGGCTGACGAAATTGCGCGCCCGCGGCATTCAAAAACTAAACATCCCCTTCCGCGTGAGAACGAATAAGCGATTGGCTTTTTCCCAGAACGGCAGCATTGGGCAAAGCGCATTCGG
>DATAPT010000341.1:0-6093 GCA_036265065.1 Candidatus Acidiferrales bacterium
TGCGCACGCGGTACGTCAGATCTCCCTCTTGCACACGCAGCGTGGCCGTGTACAGGCTGTCCACAGCCGTCGTGATCGTCCGCGTCATCACAATGCCGGTCACGAGCGATCCCATTTCAATCACCAAGAATATTGCGCCCACAACCAACAGCGCCGTGGCCGCGGCGCTTCCCAAATCTCCCAGCGGACTAAATAGCCGGCGGTTTAAGAGCGACGGCCGCGTGCTGAAGTACACAATCACGCGGACCGGATCGTTCTCTCCAGGTTTCTGATCCAGATCCAACACTTCCAGGCCGACAATTCCAGTTATTAATTTGTCGAACGGATTCTTGGATTGCGGTATGGGCCGCCCGGCCGTATCGATTTCCTGCTCGGTCATATAGCGTCTCGTGCTGATCACAATTGGAAGTTCGGGTCTGCGGTTTCCGCTGTCCGGCCGTAAGACTTTGAGTTCAATCGGTCCCAGTTCCGGCGCGAGCGTCTCGAGCAATTCTGGCGTGATCGGGACTATGGCCGAAACAATGATCCGCCCGGTGGGTGTCGGTCGCGTGACAGCAGCGCGAAGCGCCAATTGGCCATCACTGAAAACAAGCCCTCGAAAACGGTTCCTTCCCGATGTGCCGTTTGCGTGGAGTAACTCGTCCCCCACCCCGGTTTCAATTTTTAATCCGGGCAATTCGGTCATCGCGTTTTTAATGTAAGTTTCAGGAGAAACAGGCAACGCCAGACCCGCTGCTTTGCTGCCCAGTGTCGCTTCCGCTGCGTAGGATGTCGCCATCGCGGTGGCGACCACGCCAGTGCGCTCCTCGTGATCTTCCATTTCGGAATGAATGACGTACGCGCCGAGTTGCCAGTACAGAAGGTAAGCCGCGAGTCCGGCCATCGCCAGCAAGAGCAATATGGGGACGACCGCGATAAAAATATAGGCCGCAATCAGCCTGTTACGCAGGCTCCACAGCAGATGGTCACGCGCCCAGATCCACCCGCGCGCCAGCAAATAAATGGCCGCAAAAATTGCCAGTAAAAGTAAAAAACCAGATTGAGGCGTGTGCGAATAATATTCGCGCAATCCCAAAAGCACACTGTAAATAATGACGATCGCCAGCGCAGCCCAATCGACCAGCGTCAGGCCTGACCATAGCGCGCGGCTCCGGGATGTGTAGGATGAGGCCATTCTTTAGAGGCAAACTTCCGCCATAACTCAAAAGAATACTACGGCAGTAAGTGAGATAGGAGATTACTGAAAATAATTCGGTCTTGCGGCCTTACAGGCTGCGGGGGAACTCAAGGTTTTGTCATTCCGAGTGCATCGAGGAATTTCTCCTTCTTTGTATTCTCATCGTTAAATCGAAGAGAGATTCCTCGCTGCGCTCGGAATGGCAAATAATCTTTTTTTTTCGCAACCTGCAGCCCGCCCGAACTTCCAGCCGCCATGCCCCTTATTTTCGACCGGCCGTGAGTTTCGCATTCGCTTCGCGATTCTGCACAGTGATGTGACTGTGGCGAATGCCGTAACTGAAATAAATGATCAGGCCGATTACGAGCCACACGAAAAGCCGCACCCAGTTTTCCACCGGCAACGAAAACATCAGCATCAGGCAGGACAATATTCCGAGAACCGGAAACAAGGACCCAAAGGGAACTTTAAATGGCCGGTGTACTTCGGGGTGAGTGCGCCGCATGACCATCACCGCCGCGCATACAATCACGAACGCCAGCAGCGTCCCGATATTCACCAACTCGGCCAGAATTCGCAGAGGAAGGAATGCGCCCATCGTCGCCACGCACAGTCCGGTGAGGATAGTGGATTTCCACGGCGTGCGAAATTTTTCATGGACGGCGCCAAAAAATCCCGTGGGGAGTAGTCCATCTCGCGCCATGGCCAGAAAAATCCGTGGCTGGCTGAGCATCATCACCAGTAACACCGATGTGATTCCCGCGACGGCTCCGACCGAAACCAATAATTCCGCCCATGGCAAGCCTACTTGCCGGAAGGCATCCGATACGGGAGCGTCGATATTGATCTGGCTGTAAGGAACCATTCCGGTGAGGACGCCTGCAACGGCAATGTACAGAAACGTGCAGAGCACGAGCGAAGTAATGATTCCGATGGGCACATCGCGCGAAGGATTGCGCGCTTCCTCGGCGTGCGTGGAAATGGAATCGAAACCGATGTACGCAAAAAATACGATGGCCGCTCCCGCCAGCATTCCCATCGGCTGGCCGCCCGGTCCCGTCTTGCCCACGACGGTGTGGCCGAAGAAACTGAGGCCTGACAGGCCAAATGGCGCGAAGGGGTGCCAATTAGCAGGATGCACGTAAAATGCGCCAACCCCGATCACGAAGAAAACAATGGCGAGTTTGACGATCACGATGGCCGTGTTCACACTGGCACTTTCGCTTATACCCTTCACCAAAACAATCGTGACGAGCACCGTGATAACAATCGCGGGAAGGTCGAACCAGGTTCCCGTTAGCGCGAATTGCCCCGATGCCAAGCTGTAGTCAAACGGCGCATTCGTAAATTGATGCGGCAAATCGACGTGAAAGAAGTGCATAAAATCCTGAAAGTAATGAGACCAGCCATGCGCCACAGTCGCCGAAGCCACGGCATATTCCAGAATCAAATCCCATCCCATGATCCAGGCGAAAAGTTCTCCCAGTGTCGCATACGCATACGTGTACGCAGATCCGGCCACCGGCACCATCGACGCAAATTCCGCGTAGCACAGCGCCGCGAAAAAGCACGTCAAGCCGGACACGACAAAAGAAAGCATCAGCGCGGGCCCCGTTAAATCATGTGCGGCAACGCCCGTCAGAACGAAAATGCCGGTGCCGATGATTGCCCCAACGCCCAAACTCGATAGCTGCACAGGTCCCAGGACGCGGTGCAGGCGATTCTCGCCTTGTAGTTCCTCGACCAGCACCTCGTGCGTCTTGATTTGGAATAATTGATTGGCCATGTTCCCCTTTTACTGTTTGACGGTTCAAGTCGCTATTTCGAAAATTAAAAAGAGCCGTGCCGTGCGCTAAGAAAATCCACTGGTCTGACCCTTCGCGTTCTCTCAGGGCATGAGACCCGGGCTACAGTAACTTGCACGTTTGCTGTAGCCCGCCTCTTCAGAGGCGGGGGTTTTCAGGCGCGGAGTTATCCGCCCGGGAGCGCCGCGACCATGCAAAATACACAGGCACTCCGAGCAGCACAATCACCAGTCCCGGCCACGTATCCTGCGTTTGATACAGGATCAAAATGAGCATGATAATGCACGCGGTCACGATGTAAAGAATTGGCACGACGGGATAGCCCCACGCCTTGTATGGGCGTTCCGCATTCGGCCGTTTGCGGCGCAACACGAACAGCCCGCCAATCGTGAGGACATAAAAAATCAGAACCGCGAATACAACGTAGTCCAGCAACACTCCGTAAAGATTCCCATAGGTCACCATGCCGGTCGTTGCGTTCACGTGGCGTGTCCGGAGCAACACAAGGATCGCAGCCCAAATTCCCTGCAGCACCAAACCCATGGCCGGTACATGATGCGCGTTCAGCTTTCCGATGCCGCGAAAAAATAATCCGTCGCGCGACATGGCGTAGTAAACGCGCGCGCCGGCGAGGATCAGTCCATTCGCGCAGCCGAATGTGGAGATCATGATCGCCAGTGCCATCAAAGTCGCACCGCTATTCCCAAAAATTGCGGCCAGCGTGGCGGTGGCGACCCGGTCGTCCGGCGCCGTTTGAATCTGGTGCAGCGTAAGCGTCGAAAGGTATCCGATGTTGGCCAGGAAATAGAGCGCAATGACAACCGCAGTGCCCACAGCCAGCGAAACAGGAATATCGCGTTTCGGATTTTTTACTTCGCCGGCGGTGAAAGTGATGTTGTTCCACGCGTCCGCGGAGAAAAGTGAGCCCACTTGCGAAACACCGAAAGCGATGAGAAGTCCAAAGGTTCCCGATGCGGCCGTCACCGATGGAATAAACGACTTCATCCAATTCGCGCCAGGCTCAATCGTTTGCGGATCGTGAAGAGTCCAGATGCCAGTGAAATTTGCGTGAATTGCGGCGGCATTTCGTCCTAGAAAAATTCCAGCCAGGATCAGCGCGGCGAGCGAAAGGGTCTTCGCCGAAGTAAAAATATTTTGGATCCATTTCCCCAGCTTCAACCCGCGCGTGTTGAGCGCCGTCAAAAACAATATAAGGAGCAGCGCCACCAGTTGCTGCACGGATAGGCTGATCGCGTATTTATCCGAGAGCGCGATCGGGGGGATAAGAAATGTGTTGGGGGAAATCGCCGGCCAGATTACGCCGAGGAAACGCGCAAAACCAACCGCTACAGCTGCAATGGTGCCGGTTTGAATAACCAGAAAAAGCGTCCACCCATACAAAAATCCCCAGAGCGGAGAGTACGCCTCTCGAAGATAGACATATTGCCCTCCGGCCTTGGGCATCATGGCCGCGAGTTCGCCGTAAGAAAGCGCTGCCGTAACCGTCATCAGCCCGGCGATGATCCAAGCGAGAAGCAGGCCTCCCGTCGATCCCGTATTGCGCCCAATATCCGCGGAAACAATAAAAATACCCGAGCCGATCATCGACCCTATAACAATCGTAGTCGAATCGAACAGGCCCAGGCCGCGGACAAATCCCGAGGAATCCGCTTCGGCGGCGACCATTGTCACTGCGTCGGATTTCACTTCAGCCACCGGGATTCTCCTTCATTCAGTGGGCTGCTTGCTTCCCACAAAATGCCCCAAGAAAACGCAGCTTCATCGCCGATTAACTGGCACGGCCCATATTGGTTGCCGCTACATCGAGATATTTACGCGCGCGCTCACCGGGATTTGCGACGCAGATTAAATCTCGAATCACGGCCAGCGAGTCCGCGCCCGCGCTGTAAACCTCCGCTGCGCGCTCCAGCGTAATACCGCCGATTGCAACCAGAGGTTTTTTTGTCATTTGCCGTGCCTTGCGCAAAAACTCCGTTCCGACCACCGGGTCCGGATTTTTCTTGGTAGCGGTAGCAAAAATCGGTCCCACGGCAATGTAATCCGCCGAACTCCGATCGGCGGCGGCCAGTTGCTCCAGATTGTGCGTGGAAATTCCCACCCAGCTATCCGGCCCGCAAATTTTCCGGGCATCTTCCACGCCAAAATCATCCTGCCCCACGTGCACCCCGGCCGCGCCTGACAGCACAGCAATGTCCGGGCGGTCATTGACAATCAGTTTTACATGGCGGGGAGCGAGAGCACTGGAAAGTCGTCGCGAAATTTCAAAAAATTGGCGAGAAGAAGCTGTTTTATTGCGGTACTGAATCAACCGGACACCGGATTCCGCCAGAGCTTCGGCCATCGCAAGCTCCGAAATAGTAAGCAAAGTGGGGTCGATTATTGCATAGAGCGGCGGGAACACAAGGTTCATATCGAATTATCCGGAGTGCGATGTGGCGAATCGGTCAAGAAAGTGCGTGTCCAGTTTTCCGGCGCTGAAGTCAGGATCCAGCATGATTTTGCGCTGCAGGGGAATGGACGTCTTAATGCCTTCGACCACGAACATTTCCAGGGCACGCCGCATGCGCACAATGGCTTCCGAGCGAGTGTCGCCAAACGCAATCAGCTTGGCCACCAGCGAATCGTAGTAGGGAGGAATGACGGCGTCGGCATGCGCCGCTGTATCCACTCGTATTCCAGGGCCGCCCGGCGTGCGAAATACGGTGATGTGTCCCGCAGAAGGAACGAATGTTTCCGGGTCTTCCGCGTTAATGCGGCATTCGATGGCATGCCCGCGCAGCGCAAAATTTGTGACCACATCGCCCAGTTTTTCGCCCGTCGCCAGACGAATCTGCGATTTGATCAGATCGACGCCCGTCACCATCTCCGTGACCGGATGCTCCACCTGTATGCGCGCGTTCATTTCGATGAAGTAGATCGACCCATCTTCGTCCATCAGAAATTCCACGGTGCCGGCGCTCGTGTATCCAACTTGTTCCAACGCCTTCACCACGCGCTTGCCCAAATCCGAGCGCAATTTCGCGTTAACCGCGGGCGAGGGAGATTCCTCGATCAGCTTCTGATGACGGCGCTGGATGCTGCATTCGCGCT
>DATAPT010000342.1:0-8330 GCA_036265065.1 Candidatus Acidiferrales bacterium
CGAACCGTACACTTTACTGATCGAGCTTTCGATGGCGTACTCTTCAAACACTTTCATGGATTGCAGCGACTTGTCCGCGTTTTCACCGGCAGCGGCGATCGCCTTGTCCATCAGGCCCGCGGAGCGATAGATCATCGATTCGACCGCGAAGATGCGAATGGCCATTTCCGCGAGCTTCGCGCGAATGAGGCCGAATTCCGCGATGGGCTTGCCAAAAGCGACGCGCTCTTTTGCATATTTTGATGCGATAGCGAGCGTGTCTTTCGAGCCACCCACGCAATAGGCGCCCAGGCTGAATCGTCCCGCGTTCAAAATATTGAACGCTACGATGTGCCCGCGGCCCGCTTCGTGCAGCAGATTTTCCCTGGGCACCTGGCAATTCTCAAAAAAGATGGCCGTGGTGGAACTGCCCTTCAGGCCCATTTTCTTTTCTTCCGCGCCCGCGGAGAATCCGGGAAAACCGCGCTCGACGATGAAGCAGGAAAATTTCTCGCCATCGACCTTTGCAAAAACAATATAGACGTCCGCGAAGCCGCCGTTGGTGATCCACATTTTCTGGCCGTTTAAAATCCACGAGCGGCCGTCAGGAGAAAGAACGGCGCGCGTGCGGGAATTTTGCGCGTCCGATCCTGCTTGCGGCTCTGACAAGCAATAGGCCGCGAGTTTTTCACCGGTGGCCAGCACGGGAAGATATTTTTTCTTCTGTTCTTCCGTGCCAAAGAAAACAATGGGCAGGGTTCCGATGCCGGAGTGACCGCCGTGGCTGACGCCAAACGAAGCATAGGCGGACAACTTTTCCGCGAGTTGCACGCTGGAAATTTTGTCGAGGCCCGCGCCGCCGTACTCATCCGGTACGCCGCCGCCGAGCAAGCCGATTTCGCCGGCCTTTTTCAAGAGCTGGGCAATCAATCCGGGTTTGTGCAGCTCAAGATCGGGGATGACGGGAACCACTTCGTTGCGGACGAACTCTTCGGCCGTCTGGCCAATCAACTTTTGATCGTCCGTGAGTTCGGCGGGAGAGAAAACATCTTCCGGAGCGCACGATTCGATGAGGAAACTGCCTCCACGGGATGCAGCCCGCGGCAACGACGAAGTAGCCATGGTCCCTCCTGTTCGGTAAAAGAATTTTCGCAGCGGCAAGAGCTCTTAAAGTCTTTATGAGAACTGCTAAGTCAGACCTCAGTGACTGAACACGCCCTTCAGACCGCCCCAGCCGCGCTTTTGATTTCGCCAATGTAAGAGGCTGGCAGATTATGCTCGCCCGCGCCATCCAGCATCGCCTGTAGATAGGACGGCGATGGGCGCAAACCTTTTTCCACTTTCGACGCAATATAAATCTGCGCTGGAACAGGCTGACCACCCTCGGGCGTTACTTGCACTTCGATGCGCCGGTAATGTTCCGGGACGCCTTCGTATCGGTCCAGCGAACGAAGCGCGTTCTCTTCGACCTTGTAGAGCACGCCATGAACGGTTTTTCCGGATGCCATTTGGATATTGGCGCCGGCCGTTCCACCTCGAACTTTTTTGTTAAAGCGAACTTCATAATTCGGCAAAGACGCATTGCGCTCTTCCAAAATAGCTCCGCCGCGCGAAAGCATCTGCGCGCGGTTCATGTAACTGCCATAAGCAAAGTGCCAGACGGTTCTAGAAGCCATAGTGCCTTTCTTCGATAAACGGGACGGATTGGGCAGGTGCGGAGTGAAGGCTCATTGTAACGGGCTTGCTTGGCGAGAGCAAATACTACGAGATTAAAGTAGTGCGTCAGTTTGAATTTTGTAATGCCGCGGCAAAAAAATTGCCGCCCGAAAAACGGGTGGCCTCTCCGTTCCGTGATCTTAGGGAGCGGGCGTATTTTTTTACAGATTGAAGCATTGCTGGGGACAACGCTTAACAATTTTGAAATTTGGCGGACGCCCGATTGTCCGCGCCCGCATGAACTTGGTATAAACTAATTTTTTGAATGGAACTATGCTATATGTGTGCAGAATTTGGGAGGACCATCGATGCCCATTCCTCGAATGAAATTCAACCGGCTTGTCAGCGCATTTTTATGGGCTGCGATCCTTGCTTCACTGTTCATTTTTTCCCTGCCGGGCAATGCTGCGCAGGCACAAGGCAGCGAGGGAAACAAGGCTGCGGACGATCAACAATCAAAAATTACTTACGTCACGATTGCAGGATCGGAATCGGCTGGAACATTCGGGGGAGTCGCTTATAAAAGGACCTGGGGAACCGTTTCAGGGGTTGTCGCAGCGAGGGACACTATACAGGGGTTTGACCAACTCCCTCATGATGCGGATGGGAACTATCCTTATCAATCTGAATTTGAAATTACCGCGCCAGAGAATCCTGGGACAAACACAGTCGTTTTTGTCGAGGCGGAAAATCGCGGCGTTCCGGTTTTTCTGAACGCGCTGCATGAGGTTGCGGTTGCGGGGCCGCCGTCCGCGACGACGAATGGCGGAATGACGGGAAACGGATTTCTTTTTGCGCATGGCACATCGTACGCGCGCGTGCAGTGGCAACCGGGCGTGGCGACGAACGTCCCAATGGAGGCGGAGGGCGTTGGCGAAGTGATCATTCGCGATTTTGGCCGCACGCTGGCCGGGCGCACGCCGCTAAATCCCAAACCGACCGTGAATTTCGGAAGCTATCGCACGCTGATTCTCGGCGGCGTCAGCCTCAGCGGATTTTTCGCGAACACATTTATTGCGGAAGGATTTAACGCAGACCCCGTCGATGGCAGCTCCGTGTTTCAGGGAGCGATTGCGGTGGACGGGACGGGCAACTGGCTGGCATTGAACGAACTGGCGGCGCAGGCGGGAGAAAAAGAATTTCCGTACGTCGTGCCGGACGCGAAGCCTTTGAATGCGTCTGAAATTTTGGGCGGGCACCTGAGCGATCCGTTTTACATCGATATCGCGAATTACACTGATTTCTATCGGCTCCGCGCCAGCGTGACGGACGTTGCGCCAACCAATTCGCGCATGCGTCGTTATGACTGGCCCAGCGCTCACGCGCCTGCGCCGATTGACCAGAGTGGCGGCAGTGCTCGCGCCAGCCGCTGCAACGGAGGCGCGGCGATCGACCTCAATCCGATTCCGCATTCGGCGTACTTGCGCGCCGTGACGTTGGAGCTGGAGCACGAACTTAAAGTTCCATCGGCGAAGCAAGCGCCACCGCTTCCTCCCTCTGCGCTCTTTGTGCTCGACCCCGATCCGGTGCTCTCGAAATTAGCAAATTTTAATCATCTGCCCGGCGTGCGCCTGTATGTGCCATTGGTGGATGAAGACGCGCAACCGCTGGGTGGAGTTCGCTTCCCGGACGTGCAGCATCCGGTTGGACGCGCCGTTCCGCCTTCCCTGCCTCCCGTGACGACGGCTTCGATCGAGGCTACCTGCGGCAACCTGGGCGGCTGGCAGCAGTTTTCTGCCGAGGAACTTAAGAAGCGGTACGGCAGCGAAGCAAATTATGTGAAGCTCTATGCGGAATCGGTGGACAGGCAAATTGCCGCAGGCTATTTATTGGCGTCGGATCGCGAAGAAATGCTGAAGATCGCGTCGGAGCTGTATAACCGCCACCCTGCTGCGGGAATTCAAGCGAGCGGGCAGAAGCATTGAGATGCGATTGGTGAATTGCGGCTCGTGATTCGTAAGTCGTAATTTGAAATTTCAGATTTGAGATTTCAAATTCCGAAAGTCAAGTTTGAGTTTTGCAATTGGTGATTTCAAAATTGACGTTTTAGATTTTAAAATTCTTTTTCGACTCAATTACAATCTTGCGTTGCTCTACTTCGCAGATTAACTTTTGCATTTTTCAATTTTCAATTCCCTTCCCCATAACATACCAAGTTCTCCCTGCAAAATACTCCGCAACTAATTTGCGGCGCGCAGGACGTCTGCCAGGAATTCCACGAGGCGCAAATGATCGGCCCATACGGCATTTTTGTCCGGATCCACGTGCGAAAATGCGGGCGTGATCAGAGCCTCGCGCAAATAGGCGTGTGGGATATCTTTTTCCAGCCACAGGCTTTCCGTGGAGGGAATAATGTCGTCCGTGGAGCCGTGCAGAATAAAAACGGGCGCGTGCAGCGCGGCCAGCTTGCCCTCGGGCGAAATTGCGGAAAGTTGCGAATCGTCCGCCTGAATCGCTTCCAGCAATTGCGGCTGCAACTGGCCGATTTTTCGTGCGAGCAAAATTTTCAACGTTGCACGGCTTGGCGGACTCAGGCGCGAGTACATAGCTTGTGCCGCGGCGGGATCCTCCCACAGCCAATCGCGGAGGGCGTCGTGCGCGACGCTCAGATCGCTCGCCGGAAAAAACTGATTGAGATGGGAATACACAAAAACGGCGGCCCCATAATCGTGCGCCTTGTAGGGTTCCACACGGCCATCGGGGAATTCCGCATTGCTCGTGGCCAGGAATCGCGCCACTCGCGACAAGTTGTCATAGGCGCCGATCAGGACAAGCGCGCGAATGTGAGGACCGTAGCGCGGATCGCAAGCAGCAAGCAGGGAAAGCCCGCCCGCGAAGCTCACGCCAACTACGGTTACTGGTCCGTTGTTCAGATGATCTTGCAGCCACGCGCTCGATTCACCGATTGTGCTGATCGATGCGCCATCGACATGATAATCGGCTAATGCCACAACTTCCGGCGTCAGCACTGAAAATCCGTTGCTCGCCGCCGCGCGCGCGAAGTTTACAAGGCGAGGTTCGTCCATTCCCAAGTGATGAATCCCGTGGACCAGCACCATCCCGGGCGGACGCGCGACTCCCCGAGGCACATACAATCTTGCGCGAACCGGGCCTTGCGGAGTGGAAAGCGTCAATTCCTGCGCATCGAATTCATGGCGCTCCAGCCGTACCAGAAGTCCCTTCGCTTTGGGATCAAGAAATTGAATCAGGAACGCGGCGCTGCGAAATTCAAAGCGGAGAAGATAAATTCCAAAAGCAATCGAGAGAATCAAAAAAGAGAAAATCCAGAAAAGTTTTGAACGCAGAAATGGGCGAGTCGTATCGGAGCGCGCCGGAGTTGTCATCATGGCGAAATTGGCCGAAGAATGCGCCTCGCAGCGAGCCGCGGCTATTTCGTTTCTATATTGGATTTCGGAGCCGTGTAGCCCTGCCACGCATAAACCAGGAATTTGACCTTCTTCCCCTTATCATTGAGAACGGTCAGCGGGCCGCCGTCGGGCGCAACAAGTTCAACTTTTATTTTGCGGTATTTGCCGTCCAGCGTTCCATTCGTGGGTGAATAGGCAAGGCTGTATTGATTGCGAAGGCTTGCCGCCACATCCTGCATAATGCTGGGAATCTCACCGTCAAAACGGGGCAGCCAGGCACGTCCGCCGGTCATGGCCGCAAATGTTTTCAACTGATTTTGCGCCTGGATGTAAGTCAACTGCTGACCGAAGGCTCCCGGAGCTTGATTGATAAAAAGCTGTTCGCCGACGCCGACTGTAAAAATTGTGGCGTCGGTTTCGCGAATCCGTTTCAGCGTCTCGTCCAGGTTCAGTTTACTGAAAGTATCGATCCCCGATGCAAGGACGAGGACGGCTTTTTTGCCTTTCACGTCTTTGGTGCGATCCAGCACGTCGCAAAGCGCATCGAACAGGTTCGATTCGCTGAACGGCGGAAACACCATCGAGTAAAGCCCCTGCATGATTTCATCGCGGCTATGGGTGAAGTCCACTTCCACAGTGGAGCGCATATTGAAAGATTCCAACGCGACCCAATCATTCGGTTTCAGATTGCCCAGAAAAGCAGCGGACCAGTTGCGCGCATTGTAGGCAAAAAATTGATAGCCCAGCTTGCTGAACTCGAGCAGAAGGACGATCGTAATGGGCGCTTCCGAGGGCGCGAAACTCGTGATGGTTTGAACCGTGCCGTCTTCGGTGACGCGGAAATTTTCCTTTTTAAGGTCCTTTAAATAGTTCCCATTATTGTCGGTCACCACTACGTCAAGGCTCACGACCGGAACAGTGACGGAAATCGAAAAGCCGGGCCCGGTCTGATCGGGCGGCGCCTGCTTATCTTTGCTCTGATCCTGTTTACCCTTGTCCTGCTTGTTCTTATTCTGGTCCTGAGCCCATGCGGAAACTGCGCCGGGAGGGACGGCAAGGGTCAAGATGACTACGCTCAGAATGAGTCTGCGAAGAATGATTGGGGCAGTGAGCGATCGCATTTCTAGCTAAACCTCATGAATATGGCGCTTAACACCATAAATTTTGCACCGGGCCGGAAACCTGCATGAAGATGTTTATCTGGCAACTTCGATGCTGCCACGAAGCTTCGGGATGTTCAATCGATTCGGGAATTTTCACCACCGTTTTCAATCGTCCGGGTTTCGATCGCGGCACACGCACTCGCATGCGCGGGCTTGCAATTCAAGGACGCATGGTACGATGAATAAGTTGCGACAGTGAATGAAATTTAGTTCGGAGGATTGCGAAATGTTCCATCGTGCAGGGCGGATTGTTTTGACAGCGGCGTTGACTGTATTCGCTGCCGTGAGCGCACAGGCGCAAGCGCCGGTGGCAACTCCTGAACTGAGCAAGTTGGCCGATGAAGCACAGGGCTGGCTCAGTGATCTGGTGCGCATCAATTCCGTAAATCCGCCGGGCAACGAAGCCGTTGTGGCGAAATATATTTCCGCCATATTTGTGAAAGAAGGCATTTCGAACGAAGTGCTCGAAATGGCGCCGGGCCGAAGCATCGTTGTCGCCCGCTTGCAGGCCGGTCCTCTGCCCGATCCCACGAATGCGCTGCTGCTGGTCGCGCATCAGGATACGGTCGGCGTCGACGCCTCAAAATGGACCGTCGATCCTTTCGCCGCAACCATCCGTGACGGTTACATGTGGGGACGCGGCGCAGTCGATGACAAAGCCATGCTCGCCGGGAACATCGCTACCATGGTTCAGCTGAAGCGCAGCAAAGCGCGCCTCGCGCGCGACGTCATCTTCCTTGCCACCGACGACGAAGAGCAAGGCGGCTCGGCCAGCATCAAGATTGCCGTGCAGAAATATTGGGACAAGATTGCCTGCGCCTATTCGTTGAATGAAGGCGGGCGCGTGATCGTCAAGGACGGCAAGGTGCAGTACGTTGGCGTGCAGGCTAGCGAAAAAGTGATGTACAACGTGATTGTCACGGCGACGGGATCCTCAGGACACGGTTCCCTGCCCAAGCCGGATAATGCCGTGGTTCATTTGGCGGCCGCCGTACAAAAACTGGGAACGTATCAAGTGCCCGCTCAGCCCAACACCATCACGCTGCGTTATTTCGAACAGCTTTCAAAAGTAGAAGATGATGAAATTGGCAAATGGATGCGCGCACTGGAGCAACCCGAACGCGCTGACCTTGCCGTAAAGCATCTTGCCGAGCTAAGCCCCATGTGGAATTCCATGCTGCGCGATACGATTGCGCCCACGATGTTGCAGGCCGGCGTGCGCGTGAACGTGGTTCCCTCGGAAGCATCGGCCAATTTAAATATCAGAATGCTTCCCAGCCACTCCATCGAAGAACTGATGGGGCAATTCACAAAAATCGTAAACGATCCGCAAATCAAGTTTCAGCTTGCGCCCGATGCTGGAGAAAATGCGCCTCCGTCGGACCTGAAGTCGCCATTATTTCAGACCATCGAACGGCTCACGCCGCAGGAATTTCCAGGCGCTATCACCCTGCCTATTATGGGAACGGGAGCGACGGACTCCGCCAGCCTGCGATTGCATAAAGTGCAAGCCTACGGACTCGAACCTTTTCCCATGCTGGAAGATGACAGTTCGCGAGTGCATGCCGATAACGAACGCATGCCCATCGACGGATTTCACAAAGGCGTGATCTTCCTATATCATGTTGTAGCCGACTTCGCGTCGACGAAATAACAATCGAAACTTACCCCCCTTCCAGGCTGATCGGGATTGGATAAAACCAAACATGATTTTTCGCTCCGCTAAAATTGTATGCACTCTAGGACCCGCCAGTAATTCTTCAGAAATGATCGAGCGCTTAATGCGCGCCGGGATGGATGTGGCACGGCTTAATTTTTCGCATGGCACGCATGATGATCATGCGCTGGTGATCAAACGAATCCGGGAAGCATCCGCGCGCCTCTCAAAGCCCATTGGAATTCTCGCCGACCTGCAAGGCCCAAAAATTCGTACTGGTCTGTTGAAAGGAAGACAGCCGGTGCAACTGGTCGCGGGCCAGCGCTTTACGATTTCGATCAAGACGATTGCCGGCACGGCGGAAGGCGTGAGCACAACGTACAAGCGGATGGCGCGCGACGTTTCGCGCGGCGATCGCATCCTGCTGGGCGATGGCCTCATTGAATT
>DATAPT010000343.1:0-7334 GCA_036265065.1 Candidatus Acidiferrales bacterium
TATTGATCCAGCGCGGTCGTAGGGATAAACCGGCCGTTCTGGTCGGCATCGTTCGGTCCGCCCAGAACAAGAGTTGGGAATTGTCCATAGATTGCGTTGCCCTTCACCGCGCCTCCAAGGATGAATTGGTGGCCGCCCCAGGCGTGGTCCGAGCCGCCGCTGGAGCCCGGCTCGAGCGAGCGGCTGAACTCCGAAAGCGTAAATTGCGTGACCTGATTGGCTACTCCCAGTTCCTGAGTCGCCTGATAGAACGACGACATGCTCTTGCTGACGTCCGAGAGCAGTTGCACTTGCTGCGGCAATTGGTCCGCGTGCGTGTCGAATCCGCCGACTGCGGCGAAGAAGATCTGGCGTTGCACGCCGAGAGCGCTGCGCGCCGAAATCACCTGCGCGATCTGCTGTAATTGCTGTCCCAGATAACTGCCCGGAAATTGTGTCTGCAATGGCGGAATATTTTTCAGCGCATCGGACAGAACCTGTGCGAACTTTACGGCCTGCCCGGTTACGGCGTTGGCTGCCTGCACCATCGACAATCCGCTGTCAAACGTGAGCAATTGCTGAGTGGCGGCGTATCGGGCTTGCGATGCCGCCGACGAATCGAATCCCACGAGGCCCGGCGGTTGTCCCGGGTCCATCGAGAATGGCCGCGTGCTGATGCCTGTGCAGAAGACGGGGCTGCCGGAGATCGAAAGAATCGGCGGAAATTGTGCCGACGCATTGAATGTCTGCACATTGTCGGCGACCTTGCCCGCCCAGCCGGAGACCGGAGTTCCTGCGAGCTGCGCGCTCTGCCACTGATCCTGCTGGTCGGAGTGCGAAAAAAGATTTTCCGGCAAATTTTGAAATGCGCGGTAGGCTGCCTGCGTCGTGGGCTGCACCAGTGTGCCGACGTTCGCAACAATCGCCAGTGATTTTTGGTTATTGAAGAACGCCTGCATCTCCGGCATGTTCGGGTGCATCCCGTAAATCGATTGTCCGTTTATCTGCAACGGCAGCAACTGACTTTGCGGCAGCGCCAGCACGCTGCGCGATTGCAAATATTGCGTGTAACGCGAGTCGATCGGCACCAGCATGTTATTGCTGTCATTTCCGCCAAACATAAAAATGCACACCAGCGCCTTATAATCCGTCGTGCCTTGAGCGAGCGCGCTCACCAACCCGAATTTACTCAGTCCGCCGACCAGGCCTGCGCCTGCCGCCGAGCAGCATGCCAATCGCAACAAGTCTCTTCGTGTGTGTCGGTTCATCCCTGCTCCTCAAATTTAGTGCTGCACCGGTTTAGTGCTGCGTCTGATACATGGAAGACGAAAGATAAAGATAGATCGCCGCCTTCGCCTGACCCGTGGTGTCCGCGGGATCAAGCGCAGCAAGCGCAGTAAGAATCGTTTGCTTCATTTGGGTTGGCGTGCTGCTGTGCAGGAACAGTGCGTCAAGCCAAGACACCATCTGGTCCGTGGTGCCGGCCGTGATCACGGGACTAAAATCCAGCGTCGTGAACTGCCCGAGCGCCTGGTATGCCGTCGCGTTAATGAAGTTCATGCGCGCGAGGCTCGTGTTCGTGTCGAATATCGCGAACTCGGGTCCATTCAGCGACGTGCCCGCAATCGGATTCACGGGCGGGAAGAAATTGAAAACTGTCGATGGATTAAAAATGTCTTGCGACATGTTTGCGCTCCAATTCGACAGTCCTCCCGCGTCGGTTTTTGCGTGGAAGGCTCGCGCAATACTTGCAATCAGCACCACGGGCTCACGCAGCTTGCCGTCTGTCACAACAACTGTTGACAAGTTGTCTCCCCTCCGCGCTTCCGGATCCAGCAGGATCGCTGCGATCATCGCCTGCATATCTCCGCGTTTCCCAGAACCGTAGCTGTTAAAAGTCCCTGTGTTGAATGCCGTGGCTACGCGCTGCACGTAGGCAGGGCTGGGATTGCTGGTAACCAGGTGCTCAATCATTTGCTTCGCAACGAACGGTCCGACGTTGGGATGATTGAAAATAATTCCCAGAGCCGATGCCAAATCCTGCTCAGCGCTTTGCCCTGCCGGAATCGCTTGCCCCAGAATTGTTTTTTGTCCGGAATCGTGCAGACTTCCCACCGCGATCATCGGGCCGCCGTAATATTGCGGATTGTGATTCTGCGATGGCTTGCCCGGCGTCACTGGATACGTCCAACCAGTGAACGCGCGGCCCAGATCCATGACGTCGCTTTGCGCATACGTCGGGATCGGATTTCCGCTGCTGTCGACCACCGGAGTTCCATCTGGATTCAACTGGTTCAATCCCAGGGTGAACAACTGCATGATTTCGCGTGCATAGTTTTCGTTGGCGTGTTCTCCGGGCGGTGGCGCGTCGTTGTTCACCATGTTCAGGAAAGTTCCCATCGCCGGCGTCAAGGTCACATCCGTCATCACGTCCAGGTAATTTCCCAGCGCGTCCTTGTCGAGAGCGCGGAGGTAGTTCGTGTAGCCCAGCGGGTCGTTCACAGTGTTCGCGCTCACCACCCAAAGTTCGTTTAGTGCAAACCCCGTGCGCAAGCGCAACTGGTCTCCACCGGCAATTGCATTCAGGAAAAACGACTGCTGCACATTGTTAATGCTGTCGTTTGTCCTGGGGTTTGGATAAGTAGTGACGGCCGAGGCAAACTGATTTTGCAAATACTTATCGAAGCCGATCTCCGTCACCTGGTTCACATTCTCCGTGCCTGGACCGAACGAAGCCTGCTCCAGAAAACGAACCGCCGCAGCCGAACTTTCGGGTGTGCCCGCGGTCGTCACCGTAACATTCACACTGTTGGAAGTTCCGCCGCCGGGCGCAGGGTTCGTCACTATGACGGGGACGGTTCCAACTTGAGTGTTCAACGCGTTGCCAATTGCCGTGATCATCGTCGGCGTAACGTAAGTCACCTGCAACGGTTGTCCGCCAAACGTCGCCGTGGACGTGCTTACAAATCCAGTTCCATTCAGCGTAATCTGAAAAGATCCGAGTCCCACGGTCGAGGGAGTGATCGACGCGAGTGTTGGGACAGGATTGGTCAATGTTACGGTGGCGCTGTCCGATTTTGCTGAATTCGCATTGCTGGTCGCCGTTACGGTAACGCTTCCCAACCCTACGATGTTATTCGGCGCGGCGTAATTTCCCTCGAAGTCGATCCTGCCTGCCGCGCTGTTTCCGAAGCTCACTCCATTCACGGACCACGTCACGCTTAAGTCGATCGATCCCGTCACTGTCGCCACAAATTGCTGCACGTTACCCGCGCCAAGCGTTGCGGTTTTCGGAGAAATCGTCACGGTGATATTCGAATTCGGACCGACCACCTGTACGTTGACCGGCGCGGAAGTTGAGCCGCCCGGATTAGGATTGACGACTGTGACCGGCACGGTGCCCACCTGCGCCAGTGTGGGCGTGCCAACGGCAATTAATTGTGTCGGAGCAATGAAAGTCGTGCTGAGGGCCACGGTGCCGAGGTTCACAATAGATCCAGGAGTGAAGCCGGTTCCGTTTATAGTTAATTCGAATGCCATATTCGCCGTGAGTGCCGTGGGTGTCACGCTGGTGATCACGGGGATCGCATTTTCCAGCGTTATCGTCGAGCTACTCGATTTCGTGGGATCCTCGACGCTCGTCACGGTCACGGTGACTGTGTTGGGTGTCGGCAATACTTGCGGCGCTGTGTAAAGGCCATTCGCAGCAACGGTGCCAATCGTGGAGTCTCCGCCGGCCTTGCCGTTTACGGTCCACGTGATGCTCGGGTCCAAAGCCCCCGTCACCATGACGGTGAAAGCTTGTGTATTTCCGGTGCGCACCATAGCTGTTGCTGGAGCCACCAGCACTGCAACTCCGCCTTTTACGATAAGGTTCACGCCCGCGGAATTGCTCGCGCCGGGGTCCGGGTTATGCACCGTGATGATTTGTGTTCCTGCTTGCGCTGCCGTTGCCGAACCCGCAGCCATCAGTTGTGTCGACGAAACGTAGGTCGTCGCGAGGGCGACATTTCCCATGTAGGCGACCGCGCCTTGCGCGAAGTGCAAACCGCTCAGCGTTAAAGTGAATGGGCCCTGGCCAACGGATAACGGCAACAAGCTTGTCAATTGCGGCACTGGATTATTCAGCGTGGCGCTGGCATTCCCGAGCATTTTACTGTTTGAAGTTTCGACAGCGCTGATGGTGATGGAATTTGCAGTTGGCGGAAATTCCGGAGCTGTGTACATTCCGTTCGCGGCAATGGTTCCGATGCTCGCATTTCCGCCCGCGATTCCGTTGATCGACCAAAGCACTGACGGCTTCGACCCGTCGCCAGTTTTTGCCGTGAACTGTTGCTGCGTTACACCCGGAATGGTCGCGCTCGGCGGCGTCACGGTCAATGCGGTCAACCCTGGGCCGCCCGCTGTTCCCGGGCCGCTCGGCAGAATTGCCTGGGCGCAACCGCCCAGCAGCAACACCAATGCAGACAGCATTACCAGTGCGGAATGCTTCACGGCTTCTCCTCAGATAAATACAAGTCTGCTGGTCTTACACCCCAACGCCATCAAGTGCGTCGGGCGTTTCAAAATGCGGCGTGATTGGTTTTAGGAGGGTACTGGGGATGGTCGGTAGAAACTACTGGCCCCACGTCCAGATTAGGAGCAACTGGTCTAGTGTCTCAGTGCAATTGGGGCTGTACTTTTTAGATGATCCTGATGCGAGACATGAATTTGGTGGCGCCGGCGCTACGAAAGCCCTGTTTCCAGCAAATTTATAAAGGTGACTTTCCACGGCTTTTGACTGAGATCGACACGCGCGACCGTTACCGGCAAATCAAATCGTCGCGGTCCCGCACTTCCCGGATTAAGGAACAGGACGCCGTCGCTTTCCGCTTGTCCCGGCTTGTGGGAATGTCCGCTGACGACTAATTGAAAGCCAGCGGCGGCGGGATTGAGATCTAGCGCGTGAACGTCGTGCAAAACGTAAATCGTAGCCGAATCCGTTTCTACAACTTCCGTTTCGGGCAAGGCCTGCGCCCATGATTCCGTGTCCACATTTCCCCTCACAGCAAACACAGGAGCCAGCGTTCTTAGCGCATCCTAAATTTTAGGATCGCCAACGTCACCGGCGTGAATAATCAGGTCCGAGCCTTCCAGGGCGCGCAGCGCTTGGGGACGAAGCAGGCCATGGGTGTCTGAAATTACGCCAACCATTTTTGGATTTGTTTTCATCGTCGCAAGTTTACCGCGCACTCCGACAAATGGCCACGAACAGGACTGGCTACGACAGCCAATTCTGGAGTACGATTCCCTCAATAAAGGCTGCCCGGGCCGGGAGCCGAACTTTGACTATTTCCATTTGAGATCTGCGAAGCGCGTTAAGCCGGCAAGGAGACTCCATGCACAGGATAGAAAAACTTTTCGCATTCATTGGTGCCACGATTTTCCTTGCTGCTCTAGCGCATGGCGCGACGATTAGCGGAACGGTGAAAGGTCCGGACGGTGCGCCGTTCAAGGGCGCATTTGTTTCGGCGCAAAATGCGAAGACCAAAATTACGGTGAACGTGCTGTCGCACAAGGATGGCGCGTATCGTGTGGATGATTTGCCCGCTGGTGATTATGTGCTGCGCATTCGAGCTGTTGGATATCAGGCTGACCCGCGCACAGGTGTTGCGTTGACCGCAAATCAATCCGCGTCCATGGATTGGGCTTTGAAAGCCGGGCCTGTGCGATGGCGCGATCTTTCCCTGTATCAGGGCGAAAAATTAATTCCGAATATTCGCGGCAAGGAAATGGTGTTCGGTCCGCTGGCCAATTTCCGCGATGCTCCCTGCCAAATCTGCCACGGCTTTCAAACGCGGATGGCCGCGATCTCGCGCGATTCCGATGGTGCAAAGGATCGCGTGGATTACATGCGAACTCGCATGCATTTTCTGCTGGGAACGATGGTGAACGATGAACAAGCGGACAAAGTCGCGTCGTTCATCTCGACTGCATTTGGCCCCGAATCCGTGCTGCCTAAATCGCCCGCGGATTTGCCGGAATATAAAAACACCGTCCACACATTTGACGACGATGCGATGAACATCGTATACGTCGAATACGATTTGCCAGGCCCGAATCGCATGCCGTGGAGCGCTGCCCCGGATAAAGAAGGGAACATCTGGATGCCGTATTACGGCGGCGCCAACCGGATTGGAAAGCTCGATCCGGAAACCGGCGACGTCAAGGAATTCGATGTGCCGAATGAAAATGCGGTGGCCATTCACTCCGCATATCCCGCCGCGGATGGCAGCGTGTGGCTGGCCGAATTCGGGCTTAACAGGCTGGGAAAATTCGATCCGAAAACACAAAAACTTTCGGAATTTGCTGATGCCTACACTCCGGGCAAGGAAGGTTTGGTGGCGGGCGGAAGCAAGCACACCGTGCGCGTCGGCCCCGATGGCGCAGCTTGGGCCAGCGGAACGCGAGTAAGCCGTTACGATCCGAAGATAGGGAAATTCACGGACTTTAATGAACCCGCCTACGGCGTCGTCGTGGATAAAGACGGCAACTGCTGGTTCTCTGAATACAACGCGGTCGGCAAAATTGGAAAAATTGACGGAAAAACTCTCGAAGTAAAAACGTGGGACCCGCCCGGAAGCAATACGGTGTACTCACGCAGAATCCAGATCGATTCGGAGGGAATTGTCTGGTTCAGCCAATCCGGCGCCGGACAAATTGGGCGATTCGATCCTAAGACTGAAACTTTCAAGAACTATACATTACCCGGACCGAATGCCAGCCCGTATGCGATGAACCTCGATCGCAACCATGATGTCTGGTACTCGTCGGAATATCTGGATGAAGTGGGCCGCCTGAACACGACCACCGGCAAAGTCACGGAATATCCATTCCCCCATTCCGAAATTACGTCGCGGGAATATTTTCTCGATGCGCAGGGCCGCATGTGGTACGCGACGCCGTCCAACAACAAAGTGGGATATTTCTATGTGGCCGGACAGGGCACAATGGCCAGGAACGGCAGCCAGTAGGAGAGACGTAAAATGGCGGCTCAAGAAAGAAATCGACTTTTATTATTTAGCGCCATCGTGATTGTAATTATTTTCGCAGGCGCTTTCGCACTGAGGTCCTACGGCCAGTTTGGGCAGTCGAAATACACGAGCCCGCCAGCCAAAACGGAGGCTACAATCGCCGGCAAGAAAATCACAGTCGAGTATTACGCGCCATCCATGCACGGCCGCAAAGTGATGGGAGGGCTCGTTCCATTCGGAGAAGTGTGGTGCACCGGCGCAAACTGGGCCACGAAGATCACGGCCGAAGCGCCCTTGCAGATGGGCAATTTAAAACTTCCCGCGGGAAGTTACAGCATCTGG
>DATAPT010000344.1:0-5553 GCA_036265065.1 Candidatus Acidiferrales bacterium
CTCGGGATGACACGTAGCACTTTTTCCGCGGCCTGTTTAACCTGGTTGAAGATTTCTTCCCGCATACCCGGCGAAACTAAATGATTGCCGGCGACCGCGCATTATCCGGCTTGGAGCAAGAATTCTGGCATCAGAAATAAGAACAATTTTGTTCGCGGCTCAAAGAATCAGATCACAGGCAATTATGGTTCGAAATTGAAACAAACGTCGCGATCTTCCAAGGACTCTCACCTAACGGGAATTATTACCGGCACCATTATTGTATTAACACTTTATTTTGCCAAGGTAGTGTTCATACCTCTCGCCCTGGCTTTACTTTTATCATTTATTTTAACGCCCATCGTAATGCTCCTCGAACGGATAAGAATTAAGCGGGCGATTGCAATTTTCATTGTGATGACTTGCCTTGTCGGATTGATGGGGATACTGGGTTGGAAAATGTATGGGCAGCTCACCGATTTGGCGGAGCAATTACCGACCTACAAAATGGCATTGGTTCAAAAGATTCAATCGTTAAAGGGACACGATACGCAGGCCCTTGCTAAAATGTCGTCGACCATTAAGGACCTGGAGAATGAAATATCCAAGCCGGCTGTAAATTCGCTGCCAACCGGTAAAGGCAAGCAGCCGGAGCCTCCGGGCGCGTCGCGATCCAACCCGATGCCGGTGGAAATTCTTCCGCCATCAAATCCTGTAGACACGTTCGAAAGCATGCTGGGACCATTGGCAACCGCGGGCATCATCCTGGTGTTCACAATTTTTATGCTGCTAGATAGGGAGGAATTACGTAACCGTTTCATTCGCCTCGCCGGCGGCAGCAGGTTAAGCGCTATGACGCAAGCATTGGAGGAGGCAAATCAACGCATCAACCGCTACTTGCTGCTTCAAACGGCAGTGAATGGGTCATACGGAATTATTATTGGAATCGCTTTGCATTTTATTGGCATTCCAAACGCATCCTTGTGGGGCGTTGCCGCAACCATTCTGCGGTTCATTCCATATGCTGGCCCTCCGTTGGCGGGGTCCATGCCCATCTTGTTGTCGCTGGCAATTTTCCCAGGATGGACACACGCGATGGAGACGCTGGGACTTTTTGTCGCATTGGAAATCGTTGTTTCTAATTTTATCGAGCCGCTTTTATATGGTTCCAATGTGGGTATGACGGCGCTCGCAATATTAGTGGCCGCGATTTTTTGGACGTTGATTTGGGGATTGCCGGGTTTAATGCTTTCCACGCCTTTAACCGCTTTTCTCGTGGTCATGGGGCGTTACGTTCCCGGACTGTCAAATCTCAGCGTTTTATTGGGCGATGAGCCAGTGCTTCCATTAAGTATGCAGTACTACCAGCGCTTATTGGCCGTGGATCAGGATGAAGCCAAATTATTATTGGAAAGACAACTGAAAGAGAAACCCCTGGCGGAAATTTACGAAACCATTGTCATTCCAGCCCTGAGCCACGCGGAGCACGATACGTATAAGAATGAAATCGACGAGCACTCCGAGACGCTTATGTTTCAGGAAGTCCGAGAAATGATTGAAGACCTTGGCGAGGCGCCGATCGAACGCGCGGAGCCGGAGTCGCAAAAAGCGGGTGAAGACCAGAATGCCGTTTCGTGGAGCGAAGGAGAAAACGGCCAGCCCGAAATTGTCTGTGTTCCCTCGCGAGACGAAGCGGACGATTTAATTGCATTGATGCTGTCTCAGCTGCTTTCAAGTAGAGGATACAAATCGCAAAATATATCCCTGGCCCCGGTTTCCGAAATGTTGTCTGAAGTGGGGGAGATGAAGCCGAAACTGATCTGCATTGCATCGCTGCCCCCGTTTGCCATGAGCCACGCCAGGGAATTGTACCGGAGATTGCGCGCGCAATTGCCCCATGCCCGCATCGTGATTTGCATGTGGCATTTTGAAGGGGATCTTCCCAAAACAAGCGCTCGCATGAAAATGATCCGCGGCGATTCGTTATTTGTTAGTGTGCCGCAATTAATGGAATATGCCGACCGAGAACTTGGAACAAAAGTTCAGCTCGATGCGGTCTCCTAGTCAACGTTCCTTTCCTTCTCTGCTTTCCAATATAAAAAGTTTGAAACCGATTTTGTCCTCTGGACATATAGATAAGTGGATTCCGGAATGCGCAATTGAGGAGTCCATATTCGAGGAGTAGAGTTCGCATCACAGAATGGAAGCCTGGGAGGGCGCGTGAAAAAATATTTCAATCAAGGAATCGTCCTTGGATTAGTCTGCGCTGGAGTACTAACCGCGGGTATTGGAAATCAAATGGTCGCAGCTGACGAGGGTGAACAGTCGGCTCTGCGGGCGGATCAATCCATGCTGTCCGCCTTGCAGAAATCCGATAAAACGGGGGCCGGTAAATTGCTGGATGCGGATTTCGTTTGGACGGATACATCTGGCAAATCAATTAATAAGGCGGAAGTCCTGAAAGCTTTGCCTACATACGCAACGGATAATACCGGCGATGAAAAAGTGCAAACGCATTTCTATACCCAGGTCGAAACCGTAATTGGGGAGCATCATAACGCGCGGTTCCTCAGAATCTGGGTGAAGCGTCCGGGGGGCTGGCGCGAATTTATCGAACTTGACACTCCAATCGTGAATGCAGACGCGCCGCGATCAATGGTTCCGGGTGAGGGGGATTGCGAAAATCCCTGTCGCACATTGCCCTACAAACCTGAGACGGCCATGGACAAGGTAATTCTCGCTGACTGGCAAAAAACGAAGGTGGACGAATGGCATCCCAACGCGACGGATTGGCCTCTGCATATCGCAGACGAATTTTTAATCATCAATAACTTGTCTATGCGTGGCAAGACTGATCGCGTGGTTTTGGCTAAAAAACAAGAGCAGGCTGGCGTGGGCACCGTTGGCGATCCGATTACCGCGATGGAAATTCACGACTTCGGAGATAACGCAGCGGTCATGATTTCGCATCACGTGCCCCACCGCGGGGGGAAGCCGTATTACAACGTCCGCGTCTGGACGCTCCGCGATGGCCGTTGGCAACTTGCCATAAGCCAGCAGACATCGATTGAATCCGCCGCAGCGGTGCCACCCGCGAATTCCAAATAGGAATTCAGCAAAGATACGAATCAGAAGTTAGTTGTGGGGGGAGTGGCCATATTTCAGGCTACTCCCCTTAGTCATTCCGGGCAGCCGAAGGCACAGAAATTTTCAATTCACCGCGAAACAATAAAACAATCCCGCGCCGCCGGTGCTCACCAGATTATCCTGGCTGCAACCGCGGCTTGGGTGAGCGGAATTCCAGGAAGTATTGTTCCCACCACTCCGGTCAAAATGTCCAAGCTGGGCTGTGCCGGTGGTTTCGCTCGTCCAGTTGCCGCAAGTGTGATCCATTCCATCTGTGTAGGCTCTGCCGTCTGTCTGCGATCCGGTCAGCATGTCATGCACGTTCGGAGTATCGCCGCGGCCGTTAAGCATCGTACCTTTTTCTGTGAGCGCGGAAAGTTTCACGAGGTTATTTCCCAGGCGCGCTTGTTCAGCCGTGTCTCCATGAAGGTCGGCAAGATTGTTGGCAATTTTTTCGCCTTTTGCGTTGTACCAGGGGCCATTTCCGATGCGATCGCGCGCATTCACGGTGGGCTGGCCATTTGCGGCGTTGGTGCTCATGTAGGCATGCCATGTTTTACTGCCGCTGCCGACGGCCGCGGCAAGTGTTTGGCAAATGCGGTCCGCTCCCGCGAGTCCGCCGAGATTCGCGCCATGGCCGGAACCTGCGCTGGTAATAAAAAAACTCATGGGCTGAGGCGGAGCCTGCGCGGGCTGCTGCGCGAATGTAATGTAAGCGCCTATCATGGACAACGCCACAGCGGCAATGATGGGCTTGATCTTCCTCATGTTGATCTCCCTCAAGTCAAATTTTTCTAACTGTTGAAGTCAGAGCTGATTTTTATACTCAAGCAATTAGTGAGGAAGATACCACAACTATGCATAAATTGAAGATTGGAATATTTTGCGGATTCAGAGCTTCAGGAGTTTTTCCGCGTTGCCGTGCGCTACCTTTTCTTTCTCTTCCGACGTGATTGGAAGTTGATCCAGAAATTTGCGGCCCACACTATTTGAACTGAAGGGATAGTCCACGGAAAACATAATCCGGTCGATCCTCACCACTTGCTGCATGCATTGAAACGGCGGCGTGCTGAAATATCCGCTGGTGGTCAGATAAAAATGGTCCCGAAAGTATTCGCCGACCGAGCGCTTTAAATCGGCCGCTCCTCTACCCAACACCATTTCCGCACGGGCAATGGAAAACGGCAAATTTTCGCCCATGTGCCCGACGATGATTTTGAGGGCAGGGAAGCGATCAAACAATCCGCTGACAATCAGACGCAGGCAATGCATTCCTGTTTCCGCGTGCCAGCCCCACATCGCCGTCGATAGCATAAATCCCAGCGAGCCCGGGAGGCCGCTGTAATACGCTTCCATGACGGGTTTCGGCGGTGGCGCAGGATGTAAATAGATCGGCACATCCAGCGAAGTCGCGGCTTCAAAGATTGTCGTGAATCTCGGGTGATCGAAAAATAGGCCGTTGCTCGTGCCATTCAACATCGCACCTTTGAAGCCTAACTCGCGAACGCAGCGGTCGAGTTCCGCGGCGGCCATTTCCGGTTCCTGCAGCGCAAGCGTGGCGAAGGCCGCAAAGCGGGTGGGGCGCGCGCGAACTGCCGCGGCCATCCGGTCGTTCGCGTCTCGGGCAACTGCATTCGCAGCGGACGAGTCCAGTTTATCCACGGTATTCGCCGATACCGAAAGAACCTGCATGTCGATTCCCGCCGCGTCCATATCGGCGATGCGACCTTCGCCCACATCGAGAAGTTTTGCATTCATGCTTTGCATGAATGCGGCGGACGCGCCCGTTGCCGGCATCTGCGCGGCCTTGAGTATTTCTGGTGTTGTAATGTGTTCTTCGAGGGTGATGATTCGCATGCGCACATGTTACACAACACATGCATCAGCGACAAAAATATTCCCAGGCATCGAAATGCTGAGGTTTTTAAGTGGCGCGGGCTTTGAAGCCCGCGCCACTGGTGGCACGACTTGATTGAATCAAGTATTCAGTACGCGTCTATTTCCACGCCGAATATAATGGTTTGCCGACCATGAGAGCCGGATTCGCGCCCGGACGCGGCTTGAATTTTTCCGCGCGGCCGTTGTTCACTTCGGCCAGGTATAGATTTCCTTCTTGATCGACGCTCATTCCGTGCACATTCCACAGCGCTCCCGGCCAATCGCCCTCGCTGCCCCATTCGTAAAGAAGATGTCCGTCCAAATCGAACTTGATAATTTTTGCGGTATATCCGTCGGCAATCCAAAGAAAGCCGTCGGCAGCTTTGTAAAGGAATTGTGGCGTGGATGGTTTCCCGGTGGTCCACTGGTCAAGAAATTTTCCGTTTTCGTCGAAAATCTGGATGCGATGATCGGAGCGATCGGTTACAAAGACACGGTGTCGCGGAAGGTCAAACACCACGCCATGCACGTCGTGGAAAGTTCCCGGCCGCGTGTCGTCCGGAGGCAGGG
>DATAPT010000345.1:0-2872 GCA_036265065.1 Candidatus Acidiferrales bacterium
CACCCTGTTTTTCAGTATAGGTCACGCGCCAGACGCTGTTCGACGCATCATCCGTAAAAACAAGCGCGCCATCGCTGGCAACCGTGACGCCCACAGGCCGTCCCCAAACGTTGGCGTCATCCACGACAAATCCGGTGACGAAATCCTGATACTCGCCCGTAGCTTTTCCGTTCGGCGTATAGATGCGCACCACTTTGTATCCCGTTCGTTTGGCGCGGTTCCATGACCCGTGCGAAGTGACGAAAAGATCGCCGCGATATTCAGCGGGGAATTGCTTGCCTTCGTAAAAAGTCAGCGTCAAGGGAGCGGAGTGGGATTGCAGCAGAACATCGGGAACAATGGCTTTTTCCTTCAGTTCCGGATGCTTTCCCGCAAATCGCGGATCCTGGTTCGGTCCGGTGTAATACCACGGCCAGCCGTAGAACCCGCCTTCCTGAATGTGTGTTACGTAGTCCGGGACAAGATTGTCGCCCAAAGCGTCGCGTTCATTTACCGCCACCCAAAGCTGCCCGGTTTGTGGATTCATGGTCAGGCCCGAGGCATTTCGAACGCCCGCCGCGTAAATGCGCTGCCCCGTTCCGTCCGGATTAAATTCGAGCACGTCAGCTCGATTGGTTTCCGAATTATCCTCGCCAACATTCGCATTCGAGCCCACGCCGACATACAATTTTTTTCCGTCGATCGAAAACACCATGCTGCGCGTCCAATGTCCGCCTCCGTATCGCGCTCCGCCTGGAATGCTTGCCACCACGACTTGTGCCGCGCTGCTAGCCTTCAGGTCGCCATTCGTGTAAGGAAATCGGACGATCGAGTTTGTGTTTCCGATGTAAACGAATTGCGGATTTGGCCCCGGGGGATAAAACGCGATTCCGTACGGCATGGTCAAGCCGGTGGCAAAGATTTCGTTCGTCACTACTCTCCCGTCGCCGCCAAATCCGCGCAGGACGCGAATGCGGCCGGGAGTGCTTTCCGCGACGAAGAGATCGCCGTTCGGCGCGGTGACAATTGTGCGCGGCGCATCGAGCCCTGTCAGCGCCCTGGACGCATCTTAGCAGGCGTGCCCAATGGATTCCACCGAAGCGGTTTTTGGGGAGTGACTCAGCTTGTGAACAAAGTCGCCCTCTCCGTCCCGAAGATCGCGGGACGCAGAGGCCGCTACAAAACCGCATTGCAGTCGGTTTTGTAGCGGACGCCCGTCGTTTCGGGCGGGCAGCCTTATTGCCGCCGCAATGCAAAATTCAGATCGATGCGCTGCTGATTTTTGTGATGAGTATCACAATTGTGGAAATAAAGATGAACTGCCTCCGGGTCCAAAGCGCGGACTTCGGCTAAAAAAACGGCTCGATCATCGTAATGGTAAGCACCGAAAATGCGTTGCAGCGCGTAGATTACATAAGGAATATAGTAGGGCCACGTATTTCAGAATGGGACAGCACGTGTGGTGTTGTCCAAGAAAGTGGAACTCCTCCTGCTCGAAAACGTAATACAGAGTGCAGACGCGGGAGAGACATCCAAACGGTGTAGATGGCTGAGCCAGTTGAAACACGCGATATTGAACTTTTGGGGCGTCTGAAAACGGGAGACGAGGACGCTTTTTTGGAGTTCTACCGGCGCCATCAGGGCGGTTTGTACCGGTACGCCATGCATATGAGTGGAAGCCCACAATCTGCCGCGGATGTGGTTCAGGAAACTTTTTTATCGCTGATTCGTCACGCGGGAAAATACGATCAGGAAAAAGGGAATCCGGTCGCTTTTCTTTTTGGGATCGCGCGAAATCATTTGCGAA
Source organism: Candidatus Acidiferrales bacterium (assembly GCA_036265065.1). Classification (GTDB taxonomy): domain Bacteria; phylum Acidobacteriota; class Terriglobia; order Acidiferrales; family UBA7541; genus Palsa-360. The sequence continues at coordinate 1,787 of DATAPT010000345.1, forward strand.
AGTTGTACGAAAAAGAGAGCCGTTACATTCCCTTGTCGGATGAATTGAGCAGTGGTCTGACGACAGACGGCGGAAATTATTCCAGGTCCACAAACGGCAACGGGCACTCATCGCCCATGGTAGGCCAGTCAGAAACGATTCATGAGGGTTTGGAGCGCGAGCAAATCGGTGAACTTTTGCGCGACGCCATTTTGACCCTTCCGGATCATTATCGCGACCCTGTCACGCTATGCGATCTGGAAGGAAAAAGTTACGGCGAAGCGGCGGCATTACTGGGTTGTCCTGTGGGAACGGTGAGATCGCGGTTGAATCGAGCGCGGTCAATGCTGCTGGATAAACTTCGTCCGGCGAGGATTGGGGCGAGAGCGCGGTGGGTTCGCCCCGGAGGCAAGGCATGAAGGAAATGACGTGCAACGATTTTGAAGAAGTTGTCCACGGATTTGTACACATGGAGCTGCTGGACGTGACGGTTCGCGAGATCGCGCTGGAACATGCGGCTCACTGCGCAGAGTGTTCGGAACGAATGGCGGATGCGACCGTCCTCGCGGAAGCGTCGCAAGCGATGGGTGAAAATGTTCGAGGAGAGCAAGCTCCTCCGAGTATAGAGGCTGCGCTGGTTGCGGCGTTCCGCAGCCACCATCGTCGCGTGTCCTGGCAACGTGCCCTGGAATGGGCGAGCGTGGGCGCCGCGGCCGCTGTGTTGCTTCTTTTTCTGTGGTTAGGCAACGGGAAGCAAAAAGCAAAATCGACGCCTGCAACTCGGAAAGCCATTTCTTCCGAGTCCGTGCTGCCCGCACAGGCAGAGGCCACAGCGCCTCTGAAGGTAGACAGCAAGACCGTAGCAGCGACTGCGTCATCTGCGGCGGACGCTTCTTCGACCAACGAGCCTTATGTGGCGTCCGATTTCGTTCCAGTGCCTTATACGGGAGCGATTGTGGCGGACGATCCAGGCATGGTCGTGCGTGTACAGCTGACCAGAGCTTCCTTGGCGCAGCTGGGATATCCCGTGGCCGAAACACCGGACGAAGATTTGATTCTTGCGGATGTTCTGGTGGGCGAGGATGGCTGGCCGCGCGGAGTGAAACT
>DATAPT010000346.1:0-4091 GCA_036265065.1 Candidatus Acidiferrales bacterium
GCCACTGGAAGAATCAATCGTCAAGGTAGTGGAGGTGCCGTCTAGTTGTGTGCCGGTCCAACTGCCGGAAATATTCGCAACGGACGCGGGCGCGGCGTAGTTGAAAGAAGTAAGCGGTAAAGATGTTCCGGTGAAGCTAACGCCGCTGATATTTCCGGGTTGAATAAGCGTCCCCCCAATGCTCGTAGCCGGCACGAAACTCGCGCTGACGTTATCAAGCAACGTTTGCCCAGTATATTGGTAATCGACTACACCGGCATTGTATGTGCCGTTGCCGGATTTACCTTGGCCTGAAACCATTCCGGATGCAGAGTATAGATTCCCGTTCAGCGTACCGTAAATCTCATAAAATTTGTCATTGGGAAGCACAATACTTTGGAAGAAAAATCCATTCGATGTCGTGCCCGAATAGACTCCCTGCGCTTGACCTGCAAACGTAGAACTTCCACCCTGATTATTATTTCCGCCACCAACGGCTCCGCAGCCTGCCAGCACTAACAGCACTGCGCATAAAATTCCGAGTCCTCTGGACATTATTTTCCTCCGGGTAGCCATAAACAGATTGGCCGGATCGAGCCAAACGTCTACAACTTCCATCCATATTGGGTTTCCTGCCGGTTCAAAACGTAGTGTCGAGCAGCTGGCATTTGCTCGCGTCGATCAAAAAGATGCGAGAGAGAAAAGCCGCAGGGTGAATGCAATTCCGCTAAACGATTTTTTGGCAAGGCGTAAAACCGGCGCCGCAAAAAACTGCGGCGCCACTATCACGATTTGCGTTTGATTACTTCCCCATCGTTGGAGCCGAGCCCGGCAGGGTGTAGCGTAAGTTCAGGAATCCCATGTTGACATGCGCATCGGATGGGTCGAGCGTGGCCCACAGTTTGCGATTGACATACGAAAACTGGCCCGTGAAATTCAGTGCGCCGAATTTTGCATCCTTCCAAATTGTCTGGTTGAACCCGACGGTCCCTTCCTGGACCAGGCGGTTCTGAACCGAAGATCCCGGAACTCCATAACCGATAATGCTGAGCCTATTCGAGTCGAGCGCAAGATTCTTGTAAACGTAGATCCCGCCGTAATAAGCGTAGAGGAAACTGCTCCGATGCGTGTATTCGAAGCCCGAGACCGTCGAGGCCGCCTTGATCGGGGAGATCGTGTTATCGGCGCGCACGATCAAGTCCGGAACCTGGCCGAAAATGTAGCGGCCGCCTCCATCCGCCCAGAAATTGCTGGTCATGACGCGAAAGCCCTTGAGCAGTTCCACATTCGCATTAACAAAACCGCCGGCGCCGCTTTTAGAGAAACTGGTTCCCGAAGGAAATGGCAGTGAATTCCAAACTTTAAATTCTCGAACGAGTCCACCGACCTCGAAATGATACTTGGACGACGGATCGTATGCGGCCTTAACGATGACATCCGGGGCCACGTTCGGTGTGGCGAGCAAATTGGAACCGGCGTTAAGCTGGCTGTTGGCCAGTGCAGACAAATTCGACGGATAGGTGATCGTTGCCCCGCCTGCCGAGCCGCCCGTGTACTGGTCAGGGTTGTCCAGCGCAACTGCGACGGCGAATTTTTCGGTCGGACGAAGAATCAACCGCAATTCCGGAATGCGTCCCCAAACCAAGCCCGCCTGGTAGTTAACATCTATATTTGCCGTGTAGAAAATGTTGGATGGAATTGGCGATATACCACTGCGGCCCGGGGTGATCAAACTCCAGGTTTGGCCGGCCAATATTTCCCATTTGGATTTCTGAATATCGACCCAATACAAACGCGACCGGAGAGTGTTGCTATTGCTCGAAACTGCAACGTTTAGCGGATTGTTTCCCAGAAAGTCCGACTCCATGTACCCGATTACGTGCGCGCCCTTGACCATCGCGTCCACTCGGAATCCGATGCGGGAGTTCTGCATGCTCTCAGCCAGTTCCGTCAAATGCGTGTTGAATGAATTCCCGTATTTAATTCCGGCGAAATTCGTGCCAATGCCGGTTCCCTCATCATGGCTGCGATATACGCCGGTGAAATCCATGAACCCCACTGGAGTGATGTAGGCAGAGCCGATCTTAAATTGCAGGGGCGAAATTTCTTCGTTCCCTTCCTGCGAGGACTTCGCAGCAGGAGTGGCTAGCGCGGCGGCGTACTCGTATGCGGGGGCGGGATTCGGCTCGGAAGTTGGCACGCCCAGTTTTTCCTCCAGCACAGCCACCTTCCGTTGCTGCGACTCAAGTTCCGATCGCAATTCCTCAACAAGGCCGCGAAGGTCCTGCACTTCGCGGTCGATTGCAGGGCTCTCTGGCTTTGCTATTGCATTCGAAGTTTCCGTTGTGGCCGACGCGGTTTTTGCGGCCGAGGGCGTCTCCTCTTTGCCGGTCTCGCCGGCGGCCCGTGCCAACAGGGGCGAGACGCCCAACCCGAGCGTCAATAGCATAATCAAGCCTAGTTTCATTCCTTGCCTCCAATTAAAAATAAGTTTAATTAATTTGCTTCGTGAAGCCGATTGCAGGCCATTGAGCTTCCCAAATTTGCGTCGAGTTGAACGATGAACTGCATTGGGCGAATCAAGTCTTCTAACTCAAAAGGCCGCAAGATCCGCGTCAGAGTTCACTTCATTTCGGATCGATTCGGTGGGTCGCTGCTCTAGTTCGCGGCCCCTTTTCTGAGGGTAGGCGCGGTGGACGCCGATTGCGTCCCTTTCAGGAGCTGCGCCTTTTCAGCTGGCTGCGGCGAACGTAACCTGGCTGATGGAGGTTTGAGAATGTGGCTGTAGCCAAGTCCCATCATTCCGAGAATGGCGTAAATTTCGAGCGGGTTTGCGCTTCTTGCAGTCTGGACGAGATTGTTGATGTTGCGTGTCAAGATGCTGTCGTTTACTTCTGATGGTTCGAAAACTGCTAATCCTTCGAATCGTGTCTTGGCCGCCTGCTTTGAACGGGGGGCGCTCTCTGGCGTTAAGCGCTCGCCGGATCGAAGCCCCACGATTTGTATTTCAATGTCCTTGCCCGGTTCCAACCCGGCAAGCAGAATCATCTCCCTCGCCAGTTCCTCAACACTGCGGAGCCGATCCACATCCGCTACGAATACCTCTCCCTTTTGCGCTTCGCACCCTGCGGCTAAAATGAGGTGAACGGCCTGCCGCATGGTGATGAAGCGGCGCGCGGCGTCTGAATGGGTGAGAGTTAAGGGACCACCCGCGGCGATCTGTCGATGAAATACGGAAACCACGCTTCCGCGACTTCCCCATACATTTCCGAATCGCACAGAAGCTCCGCGCACACGGCCCGACTGCGCGGCAGCCTGAACCAGCAATTCCCCAATCCGTTTCGTTGCGCCCATTACGCTGATGGGATTCATCGCCTCATCTGTAGAAACGAATACAAATCGTTCCGCCCCGAAGCCGGCGATCACATCCAGCAAATTCTTGGTTCCCATTACGTTGACAAGAATCGCTTCGCTCGGATGCAATTCCATGAGAGGAACATGTTTGTAAGCAGCCGCATGAATGATGATCTGCGGCGCGAAAGTGTGGCAGATGCTCTGCAGCCGGAACGCATCCCGCAGGTCCGCCACGTGCGACTCCACTGCGCACGGCCGCATTCGCTGCAATTGCAACTCTTGTTCCAATTCGAAGATGCCGTTTTCATCTTTGTCGAGCGCCGCAATCCTGGCTGGGGCGAAACTTAGCAGGCGCAAGATGAGACGACTGCCAATGGAACCCGCCGCTCCTGTCACCAGGATGCGCTTACCGGAATAGACTGATCGAGCCGCGGCTTCGAAATCCGTCAGTTGCTCCATACCGTCCTTCTGAGTTTGATCCATCGGTGTAACCACTTGAAATTTCGTATGCCCGCGCAAGATTTGAAATGTTCAGGAGCTAAAACTTTGGATCGCTCAGAATACGCGGTTCGCCGTGGGGATTGCAGCACGCATCCGGAAATTGGTGGTGAATGCTAGCTCGGCGTGAACTTGACAGGTTCCGGATGCCTGCGTTTTTTATAAACGTTATGAAATAGACGTGCCCGCCGCAGCCGCCCTGGAGACCTGTACATGCTTTACATCTTTCATGCCGGCAGCAGACGTGATCGACACTTGGA
>DATAPT010000347.1:0-1561 GCA_036265065.1 Candidatus Acidiferrales bacterium
ACCGTCCGGAAGGATCTTCCCAATCTGCTTGCTGCGCTAAGTGCCAGATCGATTCTCGATATACCCTGCGGCGATTTTCAATGGATGAAAGATGTAAACCTGGGGATTGAGCGATACATTGGTGCGGATATCGTTCTCCCGTTGATTGAGACAAACCGGAGGGAGTTTGGCGATAGAGGCGAATTCTTGCATCTTGACCTGTTGCGAGACCGATTGCCGTCCGTTGACATCATTTTCTGCCGAGACTGCTTAGTTCATTTAAGCTTTAAAGAGATTCATCTTGCTCTTCAAAACGTGAAAAGAGTGTCTCCAAAGTATTTTGTAACAACAACCTTTCCGTTCCAACAAAAGAATTACGATACGGTGACGCCTTACTGGCGAGCCCTGAACATGTGCCTAAGTCCATTCAACTTTCCAGAGCCTGTCCATCTCATCAAGGATTTTTCGGACACACAACAAAATGACCAAGGAAAATATCTAGGTGTATGGGGTATCGAACAGGTGCCTTCGGATCGTCGATGATCACCGGCGTGACTAAGTCGTCCTCAATCAACCATTACGCGTGCCGTAGTTTTATAGACAATCTCCAGAACACTTCGAGCAAAAATTAAACGGAAGGTCGCTTGTGAAAATCCTCTATCTAGGGCAGCTCAGCACTGGCCAGACAGCGCTCATGCGGATGCGGGCTCTCGAGCGACTTGGTCATACTGTACGGGGAGTTCATACGTCGGAACCATGGAGACGTGCCTCTTGGATCAAGCGACAGTTACAACGACGCGCTCATAGCGGATCCATCGTAAAGGAAATCAACTCGACGATTCTCGCTGCCGCACGTGAGTTTAAGCCAGCGTTGCTATGGGCGGATAAGCAGGAGTTCCTTTGTACTGAAACGATTGACGAGCTGCGGAAGCTTGGCGCGAGGTCGGTTCATTTCACGCCAGACCCCTATTTCTCGCTCGATTGGAAACGGACGCACCTCATGGATAAATCCATGGGGGCATTTGATGTTCTGGTTTACTGCAAATCGTATGAGCGAAAACAATACGAGTTGCTAGGCAAGCCGCTAATCTATATGCCACTCGGATACTGTGACAAGGTGCACCGTCCCGTCCCTTCTAACGATCCACGATGGAACTGTGCCGTTGGGTTTTTGGGTGGGTGGTAACCGCGCCGTGAGCAGCTACTTCATGCCGTGGTTGCAACTGGCGTAGACGTCAAGATCTGGGGTGGCTACTGGAATTTTCTGAGCGATGGTAAGTGGACGCTGCGCCGCAACATTATTTTGCGCCAGCTTGCCGGTCGGCAGGCTTTCAGCTTTCATCGGGATGCGCTCTTGACTGAAGCCCATCAGGGTGGAGAACTTTATGGAAACGATTATTCCCGCGCGCTTTCAGGATCCAAGATAGGGCTCGGATTCCTGCGCAAAGTTTGCCCAGATCAACACACCACTCGTAGCTTTGAAATACCCGCGTGCGGCAGTTTGCTTCTAGCCGACCGGACCGAGGAGCACCAGGAATTCTTCGAGGAGGGAAAAGAAGCCGAATTCTTTGCTTCTAGCGAG
>DATAPT010000348.1:0-2471 GCA_036265065.1 Candidatus Acidiferrales bacterium
CATCGCACGCGAAACTTCCCCGTGCAGCGCCGAAACGGCGTTGGCGCGCCGGGCCATTTTCAGGCCGAGCACAGTCATGCAGAAACTTTCATTCGAGTTAGTGGGATTTTCCCGGCCGAGCGACATCAGCCAGTCGTAGGAAATTCCCAAGGCGTCACGCAGAGGCCCCAAATGCTCTTCGATCAAGCCCGCATCGAATCGATCATGCCCCGCGGGCACAGGTGTATGCGTCGTGAACACAACTTCGCGCGATACTCGCGGAACAGCTGTGTTGAAATCCACGCCCTCTTCTTCCATGCGATTGCGAATCGCTTCGAGAACCGCAAATCCGCTGTGCCCTTCGTTCAAGTGCAAAACGCTTGGCGTAATTCCCATTGCTTTCAGCGCGCGGAATCCGCCCACGCCGAGGAGCAGTTCCTGGCGGATGCGGAACCGGCTATCTCCACCATATAGGCGCGAGGTGAGTTCACGGTCTTCGGGCGCATTGCCCTCCACATTGGAATCGAGCAAGAGCAAGACGCAGCGCCCAATTTTCAGCCGCCACACTTTGGCGCGAATCGATCCGCTCCGCGTGTCGATTTGGACGGTGACCGGCTCGCCCTTCGCTCCAATCGCAGGTTCCATCGGCATCTGGCTGACGTCGGTTGTAAGATACTCTTCCTGCTGCCAACCGTTTTTGTCCAAACGCTGCCGGAAATAGCCTTGCCCATAAAACAGACCAATGCCCACGAGCGGAATTCCCAGATCCGATGCGCTCTTGATGTGGTCCCCGGCAAGCACACCAAGCCCTCCGGAATAAACGGGAAGAGACTCGTGCAATCCGAACTCAGCGGAGAAATAGGCAACTGGACGAGGACGCAAAATACCCGCGTGCCGCGCGCCCCAGGTGCGATCCGCATCCAGATATTCGCGCTTGCGGCGGAAGGCATAGTTCACCCGGCTATGCAGGACAAGTTCTTGCGCACGCTTTTCGAGGGAAGCCAGCGGCAGTTCTGCCAATAAGGCGATGGGATTGTGATTCAACTCTACCCAGCGCGTCGGATCGATGTCGCGGAAAATACTCGTGGAATCATTGTCCCAGCTCCACCACAGATTTCGCGCCAGCGACCACAGGCGTTCCTGCAACGGGGCAACAAAGCGGTCCAGTGTCCGCGCTTCGCTCACGACCGGCGCCAACTGAGTCGCGGCCTCGGAAAGCATCTTGATCTCTTCTTCTTTAAAAATGCGCGCGTCGAGAGTTTGCACGACGAGCACGCCCTGCAGAACACCGCCATCAATCAGCGGCACGCCAAGGAAAGATTGATACGACTCTTCACCCGCCTCGCTGAAATATTTGAAGCGAGGATGGTTTTGTGCTCGCTCCACAGCCACGGGCTGCACCTGCTCGGCGACCAGTCCCGCCAGGCCCTCGTTCAGCGCCATGCGCAGGGTGCCCACGCATTGCTGGCGCAGTCCCACGGTCGCAGCCAGAATAAGATTCGTTCGATCCGGTTCCAGCAAATAGGCGGAGCACACATCCGTTTTAAAGCGCTTACCGATCAACGCAACCACATTCATCAATGTTTCTGCAGGCTTTCCGCCTTCCGCGGCGAGGTTGCCGATTTCTTCCAGTGTCAGAACAAAGCTGGAATGCCTTTTGCTTGAGGCGTGCGCAACATTGGGAAGTTCTTCTTCGTTTTCTTTTGTTCCTGTAATTGGCGGCGCCATCCGGGTCCCCTTAAAACACAGACTTCCCATCCACAGCTATCGCGTGTCCACTTTGGCGCGATGGCCATGGAAAGTCCAATCAACAATATCTATTCGCGATATAGCAAACACTTGGATGCGTAAAATTGGTCCCGAGTGCTGCCTACGCCCGCTCCTCCATTGCAGCAGGGAGGTGTTGTGGCGCCGGCGGGTTTCGGACCGGTACCGTGACCGCAAAAACCGCCTGCAAGATGCCGGCGCCACTAAATCTGCGATAATCTTTGTCGTCCGGGCGGCAGTTGGCCCTCTCAACAATGATTCGCAAATTCGATGTGTTAATTTTGGGCGCAGGAGCCGCCGGATTGATGTGCGCGATCGAGGCGGGCAAGCGCGGCAGCCGCGTCGCGGTCCTCGAGCGCGCCGAGCGCGCAGGAAAAAAAATCCTGATCTCTGGCGGTGGCCGTTGCAATTTCACGAATCTTTATTGCGGACCTGAGAACTTTTATTCCGCTAACCCTCACTTCGCAAAGTCTGCGCTGGCACGCTTTATGCCATCGGATTTCATCGCTCTAATGGAAAAACACAATATTCCCTTTCACGAGAAACATTTAGGCCAGCTTTTTTGCGATGGTTCCGCGCGGGAAATTGTCATCATGCTCGAGGAAGAATGCCGCGCCGCCGGCGTGCAAATATTTCTCGATTGCGACATAAGAGAGGTTCGGCGCACGGATTTTTTTATAGCCGCCACGGAATCGGAGGAATTTCACGCTCCCGCTCTGGTTGTG
>DATAPT010000349.1:0-2943 GCA_036265065.1 Candidatus Acidiferrales bacterium
ACACGCGGGTTGTACTTCATGGTGCAGGAACCCAGCGGATACATGCCCAAGTCAATCGCGTAATTCCACGTGGACATGCGCGTGAAGTGGCGGATCACTTCGATCTCGCTCACCTCCGGCAGTCCCTCGACGGAGTCGCGCAGAAATTCAGCGCCCAGCAGTTCTTTGGCGTCCACAGGGGGCACGTCCAGCGGCGGCAATTCCATGCCGCGTTTTCCCGGTGCGGACTTCTCGAAGATCAGCCCTTCATTATGGTTTGTGTGCCTGCTCGCCTTCTTAATTCGATCACTCACTCTCGCGGTTTCCTTCGACGCTCATTGTCCAAACATCAGAGCTGTCATCCCGAGGCTCGAAAGCCAGGGGATCTGCTTTGCCGTTTCTCGGTGCCACTCAACGCCACATTGAAGCGGAGCAGCCAAATCAAAGCGGAGTAGCCAAAATCCTGCGCACTGCATCCGCCAAATGTTCGATCTCCGCGCGCGTAGTGGTCTCGGTCACGCAGACAAGTCCGCACTTGGTCAACTGCGGATAAGATCGCCCCAGCGGCAGCGGCCCAATGATCTTCTCCCGGAGCAGCGAATAATTCACCAGGCGTATTGCCCGCGGCATATGCACGGTGAACTCGTTAAATACCGGTCCGGTGAACACGCGCTGCACGCCTGGAATCTTTTCCAGCTCGGCCAACGCGAACTGCGCCTTCGCCAAATTCTGCTCCGCCAATTCGCGCAATCCCTCTTTACCCAACAGACATAAGTGCACGGTCGCCGCGAGCGCGCACAGCGCCTGATTCGTGCAAATGTTCGACGTCGCCTTCTCGCGACGAATGTGCTGTTCTCGCGTTGCGAGCGTCAAGCAAAAGCCGCGGCGACCTTGTGCATCTTGTGTCTGGCCAGCAAGGCGTCCCGGCATCTGGCGAATGAACTTCTCGCGCGTGGCGATCACCCCCGCATAAGGGCCGCCATAGCTCGGCGCGAGACCAAAGCTCTGCGCCTCCAGTGCCACGATGTCGGCTTCAGCGGGCGGCCGCATAATTCCCAACGACACGCCTTCAGTGATTACCGCGATCGCCAACGCCCCAGATGCGTGCGCCAACTCCGCCAGCTGCGCGATCGGCTCGATCACGCCAAAGAAATTCGGCGATTGCACCACCACAGCCGCGGTCTCCTCGTTCACCGCCGCGGCCAGCGCGTCAGGATTCATTTGTCCGGAGCGGGTGAAGCCCACCATTTTTACTTCCAGACCGATGTTGCGCGCGTAAGTCGCCAGCACTTGGCGATATTCCGGGTGCAGCGATTCGGCCACAAGCACCTTGCGGCGGCCTGTCAGGCGTTCGGCCATCAACACCGCTTCGGTAGTGGCTGTCGAACCGTCGTACATGGAAGCGTTGGCCACTTCCTGACCGGTCAACTCGCACATCAGTGTCTGAAATTCGAAGATGGCCTGCAGCGTTCCCTGGCTGATCTCGGCCTGGTAAGGCGTGTAAGACGTGAGGAATTCGCCGCGCTGCAAAATCGCGTCGGTAACAACGGAGCGCAGGTGTTGATAGACACCCGCACCCAGAAAGCTGCTGTAACCCTGGGAATTTTCATCCGCGCGATCGCGGAAATAGCGGATCAATTCCGCTTCGGAGAGCGGACCGGGAAGCCGCAGCGCGTGATTTATCTTTAGGTTTTCCGGGATCGAGCCAAACAGCTCATCTACCGAGCGAACGCCGATTGCTTCGAGCATTTCCTCGCGCTCGGATGGACTCTTCGGGAGATAGCGCATCAGGCCGAAGCGTCCTTTTCCTTCTCTGCGATGTAAGCCTGGTAAGCGGCGGCGTCCATGAGGTTCGAGAGCTGGGCGGGGTTGGAGATTTTCACTTTGATCAGCCAGGCTTTCCCTTGCGGATCTGAATTCAGCAGTTCGGGCGCATCCGCCAGGGCGGTATTCACCTCGGTCACTTCGCCGCTCACCGGCGCGTAAATTTCGCTTACCGCCTTCACTGATTCCACGGTGCCCAGCGATTTGCCCGCTTCAATCTTCTTGCCGACCGCTGGCATCTCGACGAACACCACGTCACCCAACTCGTGCTGTGCGTAATCGGTGATTCCAATGGTGCCGACATCGCCTTTGGCGTCTATCCATTCATGTTCTTTCGTGTAGCGATATTCCGTCGGATACATTTAGTCTCCTGAAGACCGATTATTTCCGGGATGTTTCCGGCGCCCCGCGCTTGCCCTGTTCCGCACGCCCGAGCGACTACTGAGGAACTTAGTGCGCCCTCTTATAAAAGGGCAACGGTACAATCTTCGCCGGCGCTGCCTGACTACGAACAGCAATTTCGATTGGATTGCCCGGCTTGTTCAATTCTAACGGCACATACGCCATGCCGATATTTTTCTTTAGAAATGGTGCGGGAGAACCGCTGGTAACTCGCCCCTCTTCGACGCCGCCTGACAGCACGGGATAGCCGTCGCGCGCGATCAGCCGGTCTTGCATCTCAAAACCGGCGAGGATACGGTCTAGTCCGGCGTTTTTTTGCTTCAAGAGCGCTTCGCGACCGAGAAATTCGCCTTTGCCAAGCTTGCAAATCCAGCCCAAATTGGCCTCCCATACCGTCGTGCTCTCGTCAATCTCGTGTCCGTAGAGACACATGCCCGCTTCCAGGCGCAACGTGTTGCGCGCGCCCAGGCCGCAAGGCAACATTCCGTCCGGCGCTCCGGCTTCCATCAGATCGTTCCAGAGCTTGTCGGAATGTTCAGGTGGGAAGTAGATCTCAAAGCCGTCTTCGCCGGTGTAGCCCGTGTGCGCGATCATGCACTTCACGCCGCTCACTTCGCCGAACAGAAACCAGTAATAGCGGAGCGCCGCAATCGGCGCACTCGTCAGACGCTCAAGAATGCCCAGCGCCTTGGGTCCCTGAATGGCGAACTGGGAGTACCGCGCGCTGGTAGCTTCCAG
>DATAPT010000350.1:0-3785 GCA_036265065.1 Candidatus Acidiferrales bacterium
ATCCCCGGCGGCTCGGGGAATGCCGGCGATGGCGGTCTCGCCATCAACGCGCAATTGAACAACCCTGACGGCGTGCAGGTAGATCCAGCAGGAAATATTTATATCGCCGATTCCGCTAGCCATGTAATTCGTAAGGTAAATATAAGCGATGGGATGATCTCCACCATCGCGGGCACAGCAGCGGCCGGATTCAGCGGCGACGGAGGTGCCGCGAACAGCGCGCAACTAAATGTTCCCACCGGCATTTTGTTGGATGAAACTGGCAATCTGTACATCGCTGATTCTCAAAACGCCGTCATTCGCAAAGTGGACGTTTCCGATGCGCCCACTCTTACCTTTGCCAATACGCAAGTGGGTGCGGCCAGCGTCTCGCAGAACGTCTCACTGATGAACCTCGGCACCGCGCCGTTAACCATCGGCGGAATCACCGCCCCGGCGAACTTTTCGCTCGCTGGGTCCGGCACCACTTGCAATCTTCCGAGCGGCGAGAGTCTGAGTCCAGCGACGAGCTGCGTCCTCGGAATCCAGTTCACACCCGCGACTGCTGGAAGCCTGACCGGCAGCATTACGGTCATTGATAACGCGAACCCAACATCCGCGAAAATCGTTCTGAACGGTACGGCGGCTGCGCTGACTGAGACTTATACGCTGGCTGTTATGACTCCGGCGATTACCATGCATGCCGGAACCAACGGCACCGCGATGCTCACATTGAACTCAAACAATTACGTGGGAACCATTTCTTTCGCAACCACCGTCACTTCGACCGATGGCACTCCGGCAAACGTAACCGCCACTGCTACATCTGTCACCTTGACGGCAGGCGGCACAGGGACTTCCACAGTAACCGTCGCTGCCAATATGAGCGCGAAAAATCACAATCCAGCGGTTCCGTGGAATGGCGGGACCCTGCTGCTTTGCGCGGCCTTGTTTGGGGCGCCATTTACCTTCAGCAGAAAACACCTGGCAACGGTGTTTCCTCTTGTCCTGGTAATCTCCCTGACGGGTTTCCTGGCGGCATGCGGCGCGGTGGGAAGTTCCACCAGCGCTCAGCAAACTACGACGGCGGCGAGGACGTACATCGTGACGGTTACTCCGACTGGAGTTGTGACTCCAGCGGGATCGGTGATGGTCGCGAATCCAGCCCCGGTGATCATCAATGTGACAATCCAATGACGCGAGGTGAGGGAAGCGGGCTTATCCGGTGGCTGGCAAATTAATTACGTTCTTGGCGTGTGATAGTTGAGCAAACCAAGAAGCGCAGCGACCCAGGCAACGCGAAGTACGCGTTTGGCCTTTGCGATATTTACTGGAATTTGGAATAGAACATGCGGAAGAAGGGACTCGAACCCCTACGGCCTTTCGGCCACCAGCTCCTAAGGCTGGCGCGTCTGCCAATTCCGCCACTTCCGCTCGGCGCGACAGTATAGCACTTTGGTGGATTCTTGAGGATTGCCGCTGCTTTTGGTATTGCGTAATAATGATCAGAACACCATAAAGATCTCGGTTCAAAGCTAAGAAATCAATTTCTCCAGGTTTTCTCCGCTTTTTCTCTGTGTCCTCTGTGTCCTCTGTGTTAAAGCTTTTAGCTTTACGTTCGCGTACGCGCCGCTGTAGGTGCCGCTAGGAAGATGTCACCCCTCGCAAGAGAATCTTTAGACCACAGGATTCAGTCCACAATGTTTTTCAGTTTGAGCGCCATCTTTGGCCACACTTCCCAATCCGCCGAAATTTAACGGTAAAGCTTGTATGACGAAGGCGACGGTGATAGCCTTCGGCCAATGTCAGGTAGTTCCTTCACCACCTCGAGAGGGGGACACATCCTATGGCGTTCTGTAGCAAGTGCGGTACGGAAGTGGGAGCGGGTGCCGGTTTCTGCCCAAAGTGCGGAGCTGCACAAAACACCGGAGGTGCGCCAACCAGCGGAGCGCCGCAACCCGGCGGAGCAGTGGCGGAGCCGTTGCCGGCGTCACAGTCAGGCCTTTCCGAAAATGTTGCCGGCTTACTGTGTTACGTGTTGGGCTGGATCACGGGGATTATTTTCTTTCTGATCGACAAGCGTCCGTTTGTTCGATTCCACGCAGCGCAATCGATGGTCACGTTCGGCGGCCTGCACGTCTTGAACATTGCGCTCGGAATTATTTTTGGCGCGGGGATGATGTTCCGGGGCGCCTACGGGGCATTCGGAATGGGCATGGCGTTGTACAGCTTAATCGGTCTGGTATCTTTTATTCTTTGGATTCTGCTGATGGTGAAGGCTTACCAGCATGAGAAATTTGAAGTGCCGATCGCGGGCGGCATCGCCAAGGGTTTCAGCGGCACTTAAAATTGTTTTCATTGGCTTCATGATTGTTACTTCCGCAAAAAATGGCCGGCGCGACGGAAGAAAGTCAGACGGAGCGCCGGCCCGCGCTTCGCAGCCTTGATATTTTGAACGGCAATCGGCGCTACCTTGCCGAATTTAATATTTCAACTTTCGCAGTATTCGCGTTTCCTTCCTTTTCGCCCTTGACAATCGCGCCAGTCCCAGCCATCTTTTAGGGCTTTCATATTGCTTAGATTTGCGGACGGGACCAAAGGGCAGAGTGGCGAATCCGGTAAAAGTCCGACTGTGTTTTCATGATCGATGCTTCGACGGAGCGGCCTCCGCTGCGGTGTTCTACCGCTTTTTTCGGGAACGCTTTCAGCGGGATGCCGAGTTTCACTTCACAGGCATGGCCCATCAAGCGCGCAATCCCTTCCCGGATTCGTTGTTTGACGGCGATGAAAACGCCATCGTCGATTTCAAATACTCCAGCTCGCCGCGCGTTACGTGGTGGTTCGATCATCACCAGAGCGCATTCCTGACCCCCGCGGACGCCGAGAATTTCCGCCAGGACCGCGGCGGCCACAAATTTTATCGCCCGGAATACAAATCCTGCACGAAGCTGCTCGCCGATGTGACCAGCGCGCAATTCGGCTTTGACGTGAAGCCGCTCGCCGAGCTGATTCACTGGGGCGACATCATCGATGGCGCGCAATATGCCACTCCCGAATCCGCCGTCGCTGTCGCCGAGCCCGCCACCAAGCTAGCTCTGGTCATCGAGTCCGCTCCGGAAGAAGGCCTTGTCTCCAAAATTATTCCTGATCTGGCCATGTGCCCGCTCGCAGAAATGATTGAGCTGCCCGTCATCGCCAAACATCTTGGCCCGCTGCTTGAAAAACATCGCCAGTCAATTGATCTGCTGAAAAAACGCATCGAAAATCGCGGCGGCGTCCTGTATTTCGATATCACCGACTTGCCCATCGACGGCTACAACAAATTTATTCCCTACATGTTGTATCCCGATGCGCGTTACACCGTGAGCGTGCTCTCCTCTCCGTCCCGCGCGAAAATTTCCCTCGGCTCAAATCCGTGGAACCCAAATGCCGCCGAAGATAATCTGGCCAGCCTCGCGGAACAATACGGCGGCGGCGGACACCCGCGCGTGGCCGCAATTTCGCTCGACCCGAGCGAAGTGGAGCGCGCCAAACAAGTGGCCAGGGACATCGCCAAAAAATTGCGCGATTAATTTTTTTGTTTGGAATGCATGATAGGCAGTCAGAAATTTTGCCCACTCATGCTAAAATAAAAAGTTCGTGGACCGGTAGCTCAATGGTAGAGCAGCTGACTCTTAATCAGCGGGTTGTAGGTTCGAGTCCTACCCGGTTCACCAATATCTCCGTAATGCCTTTCCTTCCATCAGTTTACTCATTTCCCCGAGGTTGTCCCTGATTCGGATTTGAGTCCAACTGAGTCCAAAACC
>DATAPT010000351.1:0-1700 GCA_036265065.1 Candidatus Acidiferrales bacterium
AATCCGCCGTCACTGGCTACAGGACAAGTTGCTGCTCCTGGGCCAACGGGTGCATGCGTCACTGGCGTCGGAGGGAACAGTGGACCGAGCGGTTGCCAATCGCAAGCCGGTGCTCTTAACGGCAATGACCGCACTTCAACCACTTCCAGACAGATGCAGGTATCGCTGAAAGTAATCTGGTAAAAACTGTACGAAATTCACTTCGCCGCTCCGGTTACTGCCGGGGCGGCGGAGTGGATTATCTTCATTTAAACGTGATACTAAATCGTCTGTAACCTCATTCACTTGGCCTAAGAGAGAACTGATGAAAAGAAATTGGCTTGTCCTCTTCGTGATTGTTGGGATGCTTCTGGCAGGTGTTTTAACTAAAGCTCAAAATTTCGGCGAAGTGATTCGCGTCGATCCTGGCGCCGATGCCATTGTTCCTGCTGATGCCACTGTTGAAAAACTCGGCGACGGATTTAAATTTCTGGAAGGGCCGATCTGGGTTCACGCGAAGGGCCAAGGCTTCCTTTTGTTCAGCGACATTCCAGCGAATGTGATTCGCAAGTGGGATCCTAAAGACGGATTTTCTATTTTTCTCGAAAAGAGCGGCTACAGTGGGACGATCACGCCAGACTTCGGCGGCCAAACTAACAACGGATTTGGTGTCGTGAACCTGATCGGTTCCAACGGAATTACGATCGACAAGCAGGGAAGAATTGTGTTTTGCACGCATGGCGACAGGGAAGTTGTGCGCCTGGAAAAAAATGGCAAGCGTACCGTACTCGCGAGCCGCTATGAGGGCAAGCGGCTGAACAGTCCCAACGATCTCGTGTTTAAATCGGATGGCTCGCTCTATTTTACGGACCCGCCGTCCGGGCTGCGCGATGGCGATAAAAACCCGCAGAAAGAATTGACCTTCAACGGAGTCTATCGTTTGTCAAAAGGCAAGCTGACTCTGCTGGCCAAGGATTTTGTGCGCCCCAATGGAATCGCGTTTTCGCCCGATGAAAAATATCTTTATGTGAATGACACTGTGCGAAAGGTCATCGAGCGCTTTGACGTGCAGCCCGACGGCGGCGTGACAAACAGAAAAATCATTACCGACATGAATTCCGACACAGCGCCCGGCGCGCCCGACGGGATGAAAGTCGATAAGCAGGGCAATATCTACTGCACCGGACCGCAGGGATTCTGGATCATGTCGCCCGAAGGCAAGCATCTGGCCACAATTAAGACCAAGGAATTGCCTGCGAATCTGAACTGGGGCGATGCGGATGCGAAGATGCTTTATTTGACGGCCCGCACCGGGCTGTATCGAATCCATCTCAATATTGCTGGCGTGCGTCCGTAGCTGTAATTTTCAAAACGCGAATTTCATTTTTCATTTAGGGAGTGATTTCATTCATGGTAAAGAAAATAGCAATTTTGTTTTTGGCTTTCGTCGCGTTGCTTACGGCAGCGCGTTTTTCCGCGCAGACCGGCGGGCAAATTATTCGCTTGGATCCGGCGCTTGACGCGCTCGTTTCGCCCGATTCGCACATCGAAAAATTGAAAGATGGTTTTGGTTTTCTCGAAGGGCCTGTCTGGGTCCACACGACCAAGCCGGGCTACTTGCTCTTCAGCGATATTCCAGCGAACGTGATTGACAAATGGACACCCGACGGCCAAGTCGCAACCTTTCTCGACAAGAGCGGACTTGCCGGCCCCGATCCGGG
>DATAPT010000352.1:0-5198 GCA_036265065.1 Candidatus Acidiferrales bacterium
ACCCGTTCATTAGCGGCATACTTATATCCATGACCACAATTTCAGGACGCAATCGCTCAGCCTGTTCCACGGCTTCTATTCCATCGGATGCCTCACCGCAAATCGTCATTCCAGGTTCAGCTGCAACCAGCGCGCAAATGCCTTTTCTCACGAGTTCGTGATCATCTACGACTAGAATGCGCATCGCATCTCCGAATCTGTCCAATGGCTTACGTCCTTAACCGTGAATAATTATTAATGATACGGACTATCAAAGTCGAAACCATACCCTATTAACTGTAGAGGACACATGCCAAGCATTGACTGATGTACTCCCAACAACCTCTCGAAAGCAAGCATGATTGAATATAAAAAGCTAGGAATAGGCCCCTGGGATAAAAAGAGTTTTGAATCTACTTTCCTTTCATGTCCAAAAAACTTCAGTTTTCAAGTTGCGTGCTCCGACGTTCGGGCTAGATCAGATCGCAAAATCTCCACACGAACGCAAAGCCAAATAAATCTACCTATTCTTCTCTCATTAAAAATAGTCTTCGGAAATTCCTATACTCTCCGCCCAAAAAGTGAGTTAGATTAAACATATTCCTGAGGAGATTTCCCGTGACTTTTCTAGGAAAGTTTTTCTTATGACCAAACGCAAGAACGATATTTCACGCAGAGAATTTCTCGAAACCACCGGCGCCGTGATTGCCGTGGCGACGGCAACCCCTGTGCTCAAGGCTAATGCTTCCTCCGCAGCGCCAACGCTGGCCGATGATGTGGAAACGGGAGTGCCCGCGACCGCGATTCGCATCGTGGTCAATGGCACGGAGCACAAGCTGCAAGTGGAAGATCGCTGGACGCTCGCGGAAGTGCTGCGCGATCACATCGGCCTCACCGGCACGAAGATCGGTTGCGATCGCGGCGAGTGCGGCGCCTGCACGGTGCTCCTGGACGGCAAGCCCGTCTACTCGTGCAGCAATCTCGCGGTGTGGGCCGACGGCCGCGAAATCCAAACCGTCGAAGGCCTGATGCATGGCGACGAGCTCGACCCGCTGCAACAAGCTTTCGTGCAACATGACGGGCCACAGTGCGGCTTCTGCACTTCGGGGCAGCTCATGAGCGCCAAAGGATTGCTCTCGCACAATCCGCATCCGACAGCGCACGAAGTGCGCGCGGCCATGACCGGAAACATCTGCCGTTGCTCCAACTACAACCATTACGTAGAAGCGGTTCTGGCTGCGTCCAAATCCGGCGAAAAAAATGCCGCCACAAAAATGAAATTGTCCTCCGACGACTCTGAAAAAATCTCCGCTGCGAAATCGCGCAAGAAGACAACGCCTTCCTCCACCGATGCAGGAGGTGCGCGATGAGCCGGCCCACCACGCTTAATTCCCTGAAAACAGTGGGCCGCAAGACCCCGCGCATTGACGCCGTGGAACGCTCCACGGGTAAAGCCACCTATACCGGCGACGTTCACCTCCCCGGTATGCTTTACGCGCGCGTGCTACGCAGCACGCAGGCCCACGCTCAAATTCGCAAGATTGACGTTTCGAAAGCGCTGGCGCTTCCCGGCGTAAAATTCATCCTCACGCACGAAAACTGCACGACCGTCTGGGGCTCCGGCTCGATCTCCGGCGGCAGGCAATACGTCGACGAAGTAAAAAAGATCACGAAGCAAAAGCGCTATGTCTTCAACAACCCCGTTCGCTTTTACGGAGAGCCGGTCGCGGCGGTAGTGGCGACTAATCGTCACCTCGCGGAAGAAGCCATGCGCCTCATCGTCGTCGAATACGACCCGCTTCCCTTCGTGCTCGATCAGGAAGAAGCCCTCAAACCCGAAGCCGTAAAAATCTGGCCCGATGGAAACATTTCTCTCACCGCGAAAAACGAAGCCAAGCCGGAAGTTTATAAGCGCGGAAATGTCGAAGAGGGTTTTCGAACGTCCGACCACGTATTCGAAGACCGCTACACCACCACCTACGTACACAACGCGCAGATGGAGCCGCGCGTAAGCGTCGCCAGCTGGGACAGCGACAAGCTGACGATTTACACGCCCACGCAGGGCATTTCGAATTGCCGCCATGACATGGCGCGCGATTTGGGCATCCCTGACGAAAAAGTGCGCGTCGTCTGCAAATACATGGGCGGCGGCTTTGGAAACAAAAATCAGAATCAGGATGCCGACTTAATTGCCGCGCTGCTGGCGAAAGAAACCGGCGCACCCGTGAAGCTGGAGCTGACGCGCAAGGAAGATTTCATCGGCGTCCACGGACGCTGGCCGACGACGCAATATTACAAGGTTGGCGTCAACAAAGATGGCGTGCTGCAGTCGCTGCAACTGCGCGGCTATAGCGGCATGGGCCCGTACCGAAAAAATACGGGCGCGATCGGCGGCGTCGAACTCTACCAGTGCGCGAACGTCGAGAGCACGGTCTATCCCGTGATCACCAACCGCGCGGTTTCCGGAAATTATCGCGCGCCGGAATTTCCGCAAGGCTTTTTCGGCATTCAGTCGATGATGGACGATGTCGCCTACAAAATGAAAATGGACCCCGTCGATTTCGTCTTGAAGAACATGACGCGCAAATCGAATGACGCGGAGCCTTATTCGAGCTACACGCTGGAAGAATGCATCCGGCGCGGCGCGGAAGCATTCGAATGGAAAAAGCGATGGCATGCGCCGGGCTCGGACTCCGGCCCGATCAAGCGCGGCGCGGGCATGGCCTTCATGGCGCTGCGATCTCCGCTGGGGCAAAGCAGCGCTGTCGTGCGGCTCGATTCGAACGGCCAATACACGGTTTTCGTTGGCGTCACGGACATCGGCGCGGGCGCGAAGACCACGATGAGCATGATCGCTGCCGAAGCTCTCGACGTCCCTTTGTCGAAAATTGACCTCGTTTGGGGTGACACCGACCGCTGCCCATTTTCGGTTGGCGAATCGGGCAGCCGCACGACGGACATGGCCGGATACGCCGTGATCGAAGCCGCGCGCGACATCAAGCAGCAGCTTGCGGCGAAAGGAATGCCGCAGGGCGAGAACGCGCTGATCGCTTCCGCCTCGCCGAATCCTTCCTCCGAAGGAAAAGTTCGCAAAGCGTTTGGCGCGCACTTTGTGGAAGTGGAAGTCGATACGGAGCTGGGCCGCGTTCACGTGCTGAAATACGTGGCCGTGCACGATTCCGGGCGCATCATCAATCCGCTGACGGCCGAGAGCCAGATTAAGGGCGCCACAACGCAAGGCATCGGCATGGCGCTGCACGAGGATTTGATTTATGACCGCGCGAGCGGGCAGCCCATCAACGCGGGCTACTACGGCGCGCGCATCATGACGCACATGGATGCGCCCGACATCGAAGTCATCTTCGTCGAGAGCGACGACGGCTACGGACCCTTTGGCGCGAAATGCATTGGCGAAGCTGGCATCGTTCACGCGGTGGCGGCGGTTGGCAATTCGGTTTTCAATGCCATCGGCCATCGCATCAAAGATTTACCAATTACGCGCGACAAAATTGTGGGGGTGATGGCATGAAAACCTTCGCCAATAAAAACGCGCAGAGCGTAGAGCAGGCAGTTTCTCTTTTGCAGCAGGTGCGGAAGGATGGGCAGACGGCGTCCGTGGTCGGCGGCGGCAGCGACCTCTTGGGCATGGTGAAAGAATTTATTGTTAAGCCGGACGTGCTCGTCAACCTGAAAACTGTCAAAGGGCACGATCAGTTTGTGTCGGCGGCGAGCGGCGGCGTGGACATCGGCGGGCTCATCACGCTGGACGCGCTGCGCAGCAATTCCGTGATTCGCAGCAAGTACACCGTTTTGGCCGAAGCCGCGGAAACTGTGGCTACGCCGCAGATTCGCAACGTGGGCACGCTTGCCGGAAATGTTTGCCAGCGCCCGTGGTGCTGGTATTTCCGCAACGGTTTTCCCTGCCTGAAAAACGGCGGCGACCAATGTTTTTCCATCACGGGCGATAACCGCTTCCATGCAATTTTCGGCGGCGGCCCCAGCTTCATCGTGCATCCATCGGACACCGCTCCCGCGCTCGTGGCGCTCGAAGCGAAATTCCGCGTCGTAGGTCCCGCGGGAGAACGCATGGTTCCCGCCGCGGATTTTTTTATTTTGCCGCAGCAAGACGCCAAGAAAGAAAATGTGCTGGCCGAAGATGAAGTCCTCGCCGGAGTGCAGCTCTCGCCCACGCACGCGGGCAGGCGCAGCACGTACAACAAAGTGCTCGACCGCGAAGCGTGGACCCACGCCGTCGTCAGCGCCGCCGTCGTGCTCGACATGGACAAAGATATTTGCCAGCGCGCGCGAATCGTCCTCGGCGGCGTCGCGCCAATTCCCTGGCGCCTGCAAAAAGTCGAAGCCCTGCTCACCGGCCAGCGCATCACGCCGGAACTCGCAGCCAAAGCCGGCGAAGAAGCCATCGCCGGCGCGCAAAAACTTTCCAAGAACGCATACAAATTGCCCATGACCAGGGCGCTCGTCCGCCGCACCGTGCTCGACCTGGCCACGCGCGCCTAGCGGCCGTGCCGACCATATCGCTTCCCATGGCCCAAACTTTAAATCGCCGCGATTTACTTTTGCTCGGAATTAACCGCCGCCAACGCTCGGTTGACCTCTCCTGCGAGTGGCTATACATGAAATACAGCGACACCCTGCTGGACAACACCACACAAGATCTATTCGACCGCCTCGAATTTGAATTGCGTGGCGTGGATACGATTCGCCTGGTAGATACAGCATGGCTAACGCGCCAGGATTTTAAAGATTGGCTGGAGCCGATCCTGATTTCCGTCCGTGCTCGCGGCGGGCGATTTACTCAGTCCGTTGAGAGTCGAAAAAGTGGCTGTTAAGCTAGTTCCAACACAAAAAGAAATCAAAACCCCGACCCTTCAAAACCCACGAAGTGTCGGCCACCCGGAAGTTCAAAACCAAATCAAAGGCTTCGCCACCCGCCCGGCTTCTCAAAGATAAGCGGCGAATCCGGTGGGTTGATCAGGAATACCGCAATGGGCTGCCCGTCTCTCTCGGCCTCGTACAATTCAAAGTCAGTGTAGTTCTGCATAGTGTATTTCTTAATGAGGTCACAATATTTTGCGTGATCGAAATCGAGGGCCGATCTAATATCCGCGCCGCAACCGTTGCCCACGTCATTTATGCCAACAGTGATCGTGCCTCCGCCAGAATTCGCCATGGCAACCATATCTTTGAGAAATTCAAGA
>DATAPT010000353.1:0-2778 GCA_036265065.1 Candidatus Acidiferrales bacterium
CACGCACCCCAAGCGTGCGCGCTACCAGGCTGCGCTACGTCCCGACTGTCTTAAATCAACGGCTCTTACTGTAGCCCGCCTCTTCAGAGGCGGGAGTTTAAATGTCGCTTAGTCTAAACCCGCCGCTCAACAGGCGGGCACCGCAAATTTCTAACGAGTCAGCGTATCACTCGGATTCCAGAGCCGTCAACAAGGAGCGGAGCGAGTCGCGCAAGTCAAGCAGCGTCTGGCGGTTAAACACCGCAAGATTTGCCGCGAGTGCCGGGGCCGCCTGCGGCGCGGATTCTTCGCCATGCGCTTCAGCCCCCGAGGAATGAGCAGCGGACACTGCGCCGGCATCATTCGTGCTGACTGTCCCGTTGGAACCCAATGCCTGGTCGCGCAAATGCCGCCTCGCGCCCGCGATCGTAAAACCTTCGTTATACAGTAGGCGCTTGATCGTGAACACCGTATCGATGTCCTCTTGCCTGTAGAGCCGGTGCCCCTTCGGGCTCTTCACAGGCTGAAGCATGGGAAATTCCGTCTCCCAATACCGCAGCACGAAAGGCTTCGTTGCCGTCAGGCGGCTGACTTCACCGATCCGGAATAAATTCTTTCCCGGAATTCCCGGTTCCAAATCTCCGCCAGCGCTAACGTCGCGATGCCCGTTGGCGCTGCCGTTGCCGTTGTGTTCGTTTTCTTCCATTGCGACTTATCCTTGCGGAACCCTAGCCCTAATCCTAATCCGATTCCAGCCAGTGTCAACGTCCGAGTGGAACACGCTTCATAGCCACCCCGCATTCAATCCATGTAGCGCCCGCCTTCAGGCGGGCATCCGACCGATGATACGGTGCCCGCCTGAAGGCGGGCACTACAGAAAGGCAAAACCGATTGCCACAACCTATTCTTCTTCGGGCGGCGTTTTTTTCACCCGGTTATGGCTCATGCCGGGATGCTTCGGCACCGGCGTCCGGCGTGAGGATGACTTGGTCCAATCCCGCTTTTCCTTCATGCGCTGCAAAAACCGGATCGGCGTCCCCGTAAAATCAAAACTTTTCCGCAAAAGATTTTCGAGGAAGCGCTCATAACTGAAATGCAGCCGCTTGGATTGATTTGTAAATAAAATAAATGTCGGCGGCGATATCCCGGCCTGCGTCACGTAGTAAATTTTCACTCTGCGCGCCGCCGGCGAAGTTCCGCGATCCAGATCGACTTCCGAAACCCAGCGGTTCAGCTCTCCTGTCGTGACGCGCCTGCGCCGCGCATCGGCCAGTTTGTTAATCAGAGCGAATAATTTTTCGACGTGCTCCCCGGTTTTCGCCGAAACGAAAACAATGGGCGCGTAATCCAAAAATTTAAATCGCGTGCGCACAATCTTTTCGTAATCCTCGGCCAGCTGTTTGGGATCGACTCTTCCCGTCACCGCTTTTTTGCGCACCACGGAAGTGTGCTTGCGCGTTCGCGCGACCGCCACATGCGGCTTCATCTCCGCATGCTCCAACTCGCGCTCGGCTTTTTCGGCAGCGGCTTCCAGCGCCAGGTCCCACTTGTTCATCACGATAATCACGGAACGTCCGGATTCCTCGGCATAGCCCGCAATGTTCGCGTCGTTCGCCGTAACGCCGAGGCTTGCATCAACCACCAGCAGCGCAACGTCCGCCTGCTCCAGATGCCGCCGCGCCATCATCACGCTCATTTTTTCGGCAACTAGATTTGTTTTGCCCTTGCGGCGAATTCCAGCCGTGTCCACGAAGCGATACGTCCGCCCTTCGCGCTCCACCATCGTGTCCACGGCATCGCGCGTCGTCCCCGGAATATCGGAAACGATGGCACGCTCCACGCCCGAAAGCCGGTTGAGCATCGTCGATTTGCCAACGTTTGGCCGCCCGATGATCGCCACATTAATTTGTTTTTCGTTTTGTTTTTCCGAAGCAGGGGTCTCTTCCTGCCGAGGCTCAGCGTCGCCGAACCGTGACGTCATTTCGTCAAGCAGGTTGTCAAACCCGTAGCCATGCTCGGCCGAAACGGGAAACACTTCTTTCGAAAGCTCATAAAACGGCGCTGCCAGCGATTCCTGCATCTGCGTGTCAACTTTGTTCGCAAGTATCGCCAGCGGCTTCCCTGTGCGCCGCAACAGGCGCGCCAGCTCGGCATCGAGCGGCGTCAGACCCGCGCGCGCGTCCACCACCAGCAAGAGCTGCGAAGCCGTCTCAATCGCCACTTGCGCCTGGTGCAGGATCTCGCGCGGTATGGCAGCCTTGTCATCCGGCACGATGCCGCCCGTGTCCACCACTTCGAACGATTTCCCTTGCCAGGTCGCTGTTCCATAAATGCGGTCGCGCGTAATGCCCGGTTCGTCAGTGACGATAGATCGTCTCGTCCCCGTCAACCGGTTGAAAATCGTGGATTTGCCGACATTGGGCCGGCCAACAATCACTACAGATGGCAATTTTTCAGTCATTTTTTCCAATCACAGGAGACACAAGGAACCCAAAGCGGAAGGTTCGGAAGCCCTTAGTCTATCCTAGTAAGCGTGGAAACAGAAGCGTTGCGTATGCCCACGCAGCGTATTATCGTGAGCAATTGGCCAAGGCAAAGGAATTCCTCAACAAACCGGGCCCCACAAGAGACGAAGAGGACGAAGGAGCTTTCGCGGCAATGTTGAACCTCGATGATAATGTCCCCTTTTCTCCTCGATAGAAATGTCCCCTAATGAACGGCCTCGGAAGGAGGCCGGATGGGGAGAATCGAGATGAGCTTGAGGGAATTGCGACGTGTGGAAGTGTTGGCGCGAGTGAA
>DATAPT010000354.1:0-15505 GCA_036265065.1 Candidatus Acidiferrales bacterium
TCACTCGCGCCAACACTTCCACACGTCGCAATTCCCTCAAGCTCATCTCGATTCTCCCCATCCGGCCTCCTTCCGAGGCCGTTCATTAGGGGACATTTCTATCGAGGAGAAAAGGGGACATTATCATCGAGGTTCAACACGGAACAGCCCGTAGGCGCGGGGAGTGGCAGTTTAGTACCCTCCCCGCGCTTGTAATGCCTTATTTCTTGGTTACCGCAGTGCTCGGTGTCGCTGGCGGCATTGCTGGCATCGCGCCAGACGGAGCCGAGTCCGCTACCAACAACTTCTTGGCGGAGTCCGGAAGCTTGTCTGTGTTGGCCACAAAGAGAGCCACTTGCCACATTTGATTGTCATCCAGAATTCCCGAAAAGCTCGGCATTCCCGTCAGGCGGATACCGTTCTTGATCTTCCAATAACTCTCTTGCGGAGGATCATCCGAGACGCCTTTTCCCTTAAACATAAGGGTAGCGTGGGGATACATATTCAAAGCGATCGGCGAAGGCTGATTCGGCAATCCGTGGCAGACTGAGCATTGCTCCTTATAAATTTTAGCGCCCGCCACGTAATTATCGTCGCTCGTCTGAATCGGTGGCGCTGGAACATTGGCCTTCTCGATATGCACATCAAGAGATTTGTTGGCCATTTGCTTTTCCATCATCATCGGCGGATCCGCTACGGCTGCCGGCGCCATTCCCGAAACAAAATAAAAATAAACGGATCCAGCAAGCAAAGCGACACCTATCAACACACCAACGACGAAACCCTTCATATGGTTCATTCTCCCCTATTCGGAATTGGACACCAGAGTATAGTTCAATTGCTTCCTATTTCCTCACTCAAAAATTCATAAAATCTGAATGTTCACTGGCATATTCCTGAAACAAATCATCCAGAGACGGAGGAAGCACACAAAATCTGCGGGAAACTCAAATCTCCGTTGGCAATGGAACGAAATCATCAACTCGGAGTCTTCTTTTAGGTCGGGAGTTGTACGCCCACCTTGATGCCTGTGGCGCAACAAACATTGGTTTGAGCGTTGGACTCGCTTGGCCCGTGTGCTATAAAAGAGGACCCGGTCAATCAGTCCGGACAACTGTGCCTTTTATCAACTTTCCTGCTCGCGAAATTAATTGCAAGTTGGTCTACTACGGTCCAGGTCTGGGCGGTAAGACGGCCAACCTTCAGTGGATCTATGACCATACGGGTTCCACGCAAAAGGGCAAGATGATTTCATTGGCAACGGAGACGGATCGAACGTTATTTTTCGATTTTCTTCCAATCGATCTGGGCACGGTGCGCGGGTTTAAAACACGCATTCATTTATATACGGTCCCTGGCCAGGTATTTTACGAGGCCAGTCGTAAGCTGATTCTGAAAGGCGCCGATGGCGTTGTTTTCGTTGCGGACTCTCAGGAAGAACGTCTGGACGCAAACCTGGAAACCATGGAAAATCTCCGCGAGCATCTGAAGGAACACAAGCTCGACTTCCAAACGATTCCCTATGTCCTGCAGCTCAACAAGCGCGATCTCCCCGGCGTCCTCTCCGTGGAGGAACTTACCAAGCAGCTGCAAGTGAAGGGTGAGCCCGTCATGGAGGGGGTGGCCATAACCGGACAAGGCGTGTTTGAAACATTGCGAGAAGTGGCCAAACTGGTCCTCGCCGAATTGAAAAAGGGCACCTAGCACATCTCTGCGATTAAAGATTCCTCCCTCATAAATAAAATCGATCAAACTGCCCTTTTAGGAAGCTGTACTCCAGTACAGTAGATATTCCAATACGCACCGCACATTTTCTTCATCCCCGGTTTCTCCGGCGATTTATCATAATAGACATGCGGATTTCGCTTTCTGCGCAATGTGAACTGAGATGAATTCCATGGTGCCAACGACTTCGGACCAGCAACAGCCTCTCGTATCGGAATCAGAACTGCATGAAGTCCAGGCAAACTTGCAGAAGCTGGAACGCCGGGACTGGTGGCTGTGGAGCATGGCCGTCGTGGTCATGCTTTTGCTCACGTTTGCCGTTTTCTCGATGAGCTTTCCGGGAATTATTAAGGTTGATGATCCCTGGTTTGAGCTCAGCTTGAGTCGAGACATTCGTGGCCTCGTCGGTTTAGTTCTAATCTTTAATGCCTATACCATTTACCAGCAAATCATGGTCAAACGGCTGCGGCGGGACTATTCGGGCAAAATCGATGAAATGCGGACACTCCAAGTTCGCGCGGAGGAATTCGAACGATTGGCGCAGGTAGATCCCTTAACCGGGCTGGCCAATCGGCGAGTCGCGGAAGAACGCCTGGCGGCGGAAGCTTCCCGCTCCAAGCGGACCGGGCACCCGCTTACCGTTGTTTGTTTCGATCTCAATGAGTTCAAGCATATCAATGATACCTATGGGCACCTTGCAGGGGACCTGGTCCTCAAACATTTCGGCAATCGCCTGCAATCCGCCGTTCGAAAATCGGACACCGCCGCGCGCATGGGAGGAGATGAGTTTCTGATTCTGCTTCCCGATTGCATGACGAGCCAGGTTCAAATCCTCATCTCCAGACTGCGGCCCATGGAACTTGATTGGGGCGGCATAAAAATTCCCATTCGCTTTTCGGCAGGATGGGTTGGGTACGAAAAAGAGGAAGCAACTGACAAGTTTCTGGAGCGCGCCGATCGCATTTTGTATGCCGCAAAGCGCTCTGGGAAAGTGCTCGAAAAGGAAGCAAACATAACTTCCCGCCACGAGACACAGGCTAAAACAGATTTGTCCTCCGCGATCGTGACTTTGTGATTGATTTTTGGCACATGAGGATAAAGTATATTTAATAATAGTTTGATGAAATAGTTTTTTGGCTTCAACCGGGCTGGTTACAAACATGCACTGAAATGCCTGGTGTCCTTGGATTTTGCAGGTGATCAAAGCTTTTCGAGGCTATCAAATGGCAGAAATAACTACTACCCGAAGAAGAAGCCAACGTCTATTTCTTCGGGTTCCCGTAGTGGTCCAAGTGAGCGACCCGAATCGACCCCCTTTGCTCGAAGAAACTCATACGATTGTTCTGAATGCGCACGGCACTCTTCTGGAAATGGGCGCCGCACTTGAAACGGGGCAGACGGTTACTTTGAAGAACCTTAAAACTTCCGAACGAATTGAATGCACGGTGAAATTAGTCACTCCGGCTGACGTCGGAAAATTCAATATTGCGCTCGAATTTAAGAAGCCCAATGCGAGCTTCTGGCAAATCAGCTTCCCTCCGGAGGATTGGGCACCTCACGATAAAGACCCTCAGAAACGCTTATAATAAGGAGCAAGGCTCATTTATTTTTCCAGGTGGGCTGTAAAGCCTGCAGGATCATCCCATTTGGGGTTATGGCAGAATTCCTGGCGCAGCCCTTTAAAATAAAAGGGAGGCAATAACCAGATCGGTTATCGCCTCCCGGGGTGGGGTGTTGCTGGGTAAACTCGCAAAAATCAAAATTTAAAAGTCTTCAAAACGGCGGCTTCCCTGCGGAAGCCTGAGCTACCCTTACAATCTAGGTTAGGGAATAGCACACAGTGCATTCGATGTCAACAACGATTAATATAAAAATATGCCTGTTTTTTCTATCCCTGAATCAGGGATTGGGCAATGCCGACGCAACCGCATCCAGTACTTCGCGAACCCTTCGACATAGCACGGAAGGGCTGTAAGGCTTTCTAAGGGTCGTCACGCCGTGCTCCACAAGATCGGCCAAGATGGCAGTTTCATTACTATATCCCGTGGCGAAAACCACTGAAATCTGCGGGTTCAGCCTTTTTATTGCGGCAAAAACTACAGGGCCGCTCCGCCGGGGCATGATAACGTCCAGCAAAACCAGCGAAATCTTGTCGCGGTTTAATGTGAACATTTGAATGGCTTCCTCCCCATCATGCGCCAAGAACACCTTATATCCTTTGGCAGTCAAGACGGAGTAGGCCATCTCGCAAATCCCATCATGATCGTCCGCAAGCAGAATCGTTTCGTTTCCTCCGCGGACCGGCAAATCATCAAAAACGAAGGGCCGTTTTTCGGTCTGAGACGGCACCCCGTTCGTGGGAAGAAAAATTCGGAATGTACTCCCTTTGCCAATTTCGCTTTCCACCTGGAGAAATCCATTGTGCTGTTTGACGATGCCATAAACGGTTGCCAATCCCAATCCCGTCCCCTTGCCCAGGGCCTTGGTGGTAAAAAAGGGCTCAAAAATTCTTTCTCTCGTCAAAATGTCCATCCCCATACCCGTGTCCTTCACTTGCAAAGCGGCGAAGCATCCGGATTGAATGCCCGCCAGGTTGCGCGCATCTTCCTCGGAAAAGTTCGCGTTGTGGGTTTCGATCGTCAGGGTCCCCCCCTTTGGCATCGCATCGCGGGAATTAATACATAAGTTCATGAGCATTTGTTCAATTTGTGTGGGATCCGCGCGCACCGAAAGTAGATCGTCCGCAAGATTTGTTTTGATTTCGACGTCTTTTCCGATCAATTTATCCAACAGGCTCATCACGTCACGAACGGTTTGATTGAGGCTCAGATTTTTGGGCTCAAGAATCTGTCTGCGCGCGAAGGCCAGGAGTTGCTGTACAAGAGCCGTCACCCGGTCGCATTGAATGTGAATTTTTTTGAAATAGTTTTTTAGCACCGGGTTTGTGGCAGCCGTCTCGTCTTCACCCATTTCCGCCCAGCCTAGAATGGCGCCAATCACATTGTTAAAATCGTGTGCAATTCCCCCGGCGAGCTGGCCGAACGCTTCAAATTTTTGCGCCTGTTGCAACTGCCGTTCCAAGGCCCGGCGTTCGGTGACATCCCTCGAAACCGTAGCCACAAAACGAGGCTCTCCCGTTTTTTGATCCTTTACCTGAAATCCCACAAAATCCATCGGCAAGCTTCGTCCCGTTTGAAGGTGGCGAAATTGCAATTCCCCTTCCCAATGGCCTGTGGTGCGAAGCGCCGGAAGAATGGTGTCATACACCAGCGGCAGATCGGTGGGAACCACGTAATCCATCGAGTGCGTTCCTTTGATCGATTCTTCACTGGGTATTCCAAGCATGGCGCGGCCCGCGGGATTCACATATTGCACATTGTCGTTAAGGTCGGCGACAGCAATAAAATCCCGGCTGTATTCGACCAGTGTAAAAAATTTCTGCTTCTCTTCCTCCGCCCGCTTTCGTTCCGTAATATCAAGGGCAACCACGAGTCCGGCCACCAGGCCGGAGTAATCCATCTTATGCAGAAACATCTCCACATCGATGATGGAGCCGTCCTTCTTCCGGTGGCGCCACTCACCGGGAAGATGCTCATGCAACCCGGTTTCTCGAATGGCGCCCAACAATTTGGGGATCTCTTCGGCCGGATGGAGGGCCCCGGTGTTCATCTGCAGAAATTCTGCGCGAGTAAACCCATAGTGGCGCAGCGCCGCGTCATTCACTTGAAGAAATTGCAGCGTTTCCATTTCAAAAACCCACATGGGCAGCGGATTTTTTGCGAACAGAAAAAGTGAATTCCCCTCGCTTTGGCGCAGAGCCTGAATCATCAGCTGGCGCGCATCGCGCAAAGCTCTTTCTTCGAGCGCTCGCGCCACGACCACGGGAAGCCGGGCCAAATGGTCCTTCAACACGTAATCCGTAATTCCTTGCTTAATACATTCGACAGCAACTTCTTCACCTAACGTTTCCGTCACCAGAATGAACGGAACGTCGCGCCCTGCCCGCCGCATGGCCGAGAACGCGTCTATACCTGTCCACCCCGGCAAACGGTAATCGGAAAGCACTAAATCGAAGGGAAATCGAGAAATGGATTCCAGGAATTCCGATCGAGTAGTAATGACCTGCGGCTTGCAAAGAAATCCCGCGCGCTCCAACTCATCAATATTTTTATCAGCCTCAGGAATAGAATTTTCTATCAGCAACGGATGCAAAGGAGCGGACATATTCCAAAATTTTGTCAAAGCAGCATTGGTTGTCGCCTGGCTCATGAGTAGAGCTCCCGGCAAGGAATCCCGCAGGGTCGAAGCCTGAGCCAAGAATCGGTCGGGTGAGGGTTCGAATCGAACACCCTGGAGGTTGAATAGCGACTCACGGAGTCGAGGCAATTCGGAGCCGAATTTGTGGCCCGCGCGCCCGTAATCCATTCGCGGATATACACGATTACCGTAAAATTATTCAGATCATTCAGGAAATACATACACAGCCTCGTCCGTAGGTTTCAAAGTGAAACGCAAAGTGAAATCCAATCATGAACGATTGGCACGCGAACACTCCACAGACCTTACTATCGGCATGAAATGGATGAAGCTTGAGGGAAAATCGAGGATCAGGCATTGGCCTTACGAGGAATATTATGCAACGGTTGATTGTTTGGCAGTTTGCGACTCGTTGTTGCGCGACTGTTTCTTCCTTTTTTCCTCATACATCTGGGTATCGGCAACCCGAATCAATTGCTCCAGTGGCGGTTGATGCATCGCAGGCACATCGGCGATTCCAACGGATAAGGATATTCTGAAATTCCATGAGGTCAGCCCGTTGATGAATTCGATTCGTGATTTGAGCCGTTTACGAACTTGCTCGGCGGAATCCTGTCCCGCATCCGTCATTAAAACGCAAAATTCGTCTCCGCCCAAACGCGCCAGAATGTCTGATTGGCGAAAACAATTGCGCAGAACATTGGCCGTAACAATCAGGGCGCGATTCCCTTCCAGATGGCCATGGGAATCGTTTATCAATTTTAATTCGTCCAAATCGATGTAAATCAGAAGCGCAGGCCCCCTGCGCTGAAGCATTCGCAAATGCTGTTCGGCCAAGGCCATAAATCCACGGCGGTTGTATAAGCCCGTTAAATCATCTCTTAGCGAAAGGTCGTGCAGATTTTTTTGCAGTCTGTGGCGCTCTATGGAATATTTCAGCGCTTTCACCAGGTTGGGTCGGTCCAGCCGTTCCTTGGAAAGGAAATCCTGTACTCCTTGCCGCAACGCTTCCACCGCTAGAAGTTCATCATCATAATCCGCCAGAACAACCATAGGTACATCCGGAGCGGCGGAACGAGCGGCTTGCACACATGTGCGGCATTGTTGGCCCGCGGCTCCCAGATCGAGCAACAAAACATCCGTCGGATCCGCAGAGATACGCTCGGCGGCCAGATTGATATCCGTGACGTGAGAAATATGAAAACTATCAAATCCTTGCGTATCTAAAAGTCCTCTAATCCGGCATGCCTCTTTGGTTTCGCCCACCACCAAGATCCGAATCGGACCACCATTCATGGACACCGATGAGCCTCGTGATTCCCAATCTTAGTTCGACCATTCTGAGTAACGTGAATTGGATTTCAAAATGGAACAAGACTCGCCTCAAAACGGTCCATTGCAAAGTCGCATGGGGCCTGGGAGCCAAGCGAACACGGGAATTCACTTTCTGGAAGGGGTGATGATTAGTCTCAATCACATATAAAAAGTTGTCAAGAGTACTGCCAAGAAATTATGTTTGTAAAGATACACCCCCTGCTATCCGCAAAAGGTACGCCTTTCAAATGAACCTACTTCGTGGTGTTACGCGATTGGCTCAGAAGATTTATAAATAGGCGGAATGCGCCGGCGTTGCCTTCCGGCAACTGGCGTGAAAAGGAAAGCCCTGTGTAAATGTAAACGCCCTTGCCCGTGCGAGTCCACACCAGGCTGCCCAACAAATCTTTTTCACCGGGATCGTGCATCGATAGAACCGTGTGATATTTATCGTCCCACTTTTCCAGGAAATAGAGACCGCGCTCCTGCACCCAACCATCAAAATCGTGCGTTTCGATTTTATTCGGAAAATTCAATAGGGGACTGGCAGAGTCGATGAAATTTACTGCCGCGGTTTCATCCGTAACTCGTGGGCCAGAACCCATGGTTGCGGGAAACGGAGCAGGCTTTAGCGGGTCCCAGACGGCGGGGCGCTGGTCGAGCACAACAAGCGTGCCGCCATTGGCCGCGTAATCGAGGAGACGCCAATTGGATGCGACCGCATCGGAGCGCAATTCATAAGCTCGCATGCCGACAACAATGGAATCAAAACGGCTGAGATCGCCGAAGGCCAGCGCGTTCGCATCCAGCATTTCAACGTCAACGCCTAGTCGTCGCAAAGAATCCGATATGGCGCCATCGTTATCCGCGGAAACGTAGCCGACGCGCAGTCGTTCCGGAACTGCGATGGAAAACACATGCACGGGCACGGTGGCCGGCTCACTCCAAAGATAGGTTGGCAATGATGGCAGTGGCTCAAGCGAAGTTTCAAATGTGGCATCGCCGCGCTTCACGTACGATCTCAATTCGTAATTTCCCGCCGCGATTTTTTCTGGAGCGGTGACAGTCAAGTGCACCAGTCGATCGCCTGCGCCAGAAAATTCAACGGCCTCGGGTGTCGGCGCTTTCCACCCCGCTGGCACTTCGACCCCCACACTTGCCTTCGAAGCCACCTGCGAAAACGAATGCACCCGAGCGAATACATCGAATTGTCTGGGCTCATGTGACTCGACCACCACATACTGCTGCGGCTCCGGTGTAATCTCCACCGGAGGAACAATTCGCAAGGGGTAGGTGAGCACACTGACGGATGTGGAATGCAGGCTCCCCACCGGCGCCGTAAAATCGAAACTGTATCCGTCAACTTCCACGTGCGTGCACGCATTTACGAGTGGCGGCGGAAACGGGTAGAGAAATTCGCCGGCAATGTGCGGCGTTTGGGCTCCAGCGGGAACCAGAACTGTGAAGTTGATCGACCCTTCTTTTTCTTCCCGCTTCGTAATGTTCCAGCCTGCAGGGAGCAGGAGTTCCGGCTTAGAAAAGTTCGCTGGCAAATCGTTCCGGTGCGCAATCTCCGCGCGGACACTGAAACCTTCGCCCGCTACCAGTTCGCTGCGATCCGCGTTGGAAACTATTTTGATCGCCGCGGCATCTGAAAGCGCGTAATTGATTCGTCCGCGCACCTGTTCGAGTTCCCATAGCGCGCCGGCAGCAGAAGCATCCTTCGACTTTTTCAGCTGGTCCTCGAGCGCGACAACGCGCTTCCCCGCTTCCGCAATGTTGCGTACCGCGCCGCCCCAATCCAGTTTTTCCGCCGCAATACGCGCTAGATCCAGATCGTGATCGGTAGCGGCAAGAGAATCTTGCGCCGGCACGGGAATCACATGGGCAAGTGAGGTCAACGGCTGCGCAAAATCCGATGGCGAGGGCGCGCCGCCGGTGGATCGCTTCAATCCGTACGGACGCCGCACGAATGGAGCATTGATAAACGGCGTCACGCCTTGCGAACGATGATGCAAAGACCCTTCGAGCGAAATGTCTCGATAACTGAGCCCCCAGATTGGAGAAATTTCATCCGCGGGAACCACCCATGACCCGCTGTAATCCCCTTTTTCATTCGGCGCAGTCGCGCGGACGGGGTTCAGCACGGTTTCCACGCGCCACGGCTTCAGGCCTTCGGCAATTTGATCCGGGTACTTGGTGGGATCGGCGGCGGCTTCGACGGCTTTCGGCGTTTGGTAACCGGAGTCCTGATGGTTTCCGTGCCCGGTCGTCTGCCCGCCCCATCCATTAATTACAATTTGCGGGCGCAGCATGCGAATCATGCGCACCATGTCTTCCAATTCCAGGCCTTGCCATTTTTCCAGAGTTTCGCTGAGTGTTTTTGAAAATCCAAAATCAACCACGCGTGTAAAATAAAGGTGCGGGCCTTCCACATTCATGGCGGCGGCAAGTTCAGAGCTGCGCAGAATCCCGAGTTGCGCCCCTTGCTCCGGGCCAATGGCATTCTGGCCGCCTTCTCCGCGATTCAACGTCAGGAGCGTTGTGTCCGTGCCAAGAGCATGCGGCAAGTAGGTGAGCAACGTGGAAGCTTCATCGTCGGGATGCGCTACGGTAAAGAGGACTCGCGTCACCACGCGCGCTTTTTGAATCGCTTCGAGCGTGTGCGCAACGCTTTCGCCGCGTCCCGGCGCAGGGGGCTCCTGCTGCGCGGAGACACGCGTCATCGTGAGAGAAAACGCGCAGAGAACTGCCACGAGCGTAACCCAGACAGATTTTTGCGCACGCTTCATCGTTGCGCCTCCACAACTACTGCGAACGGCCAGATGCGCCGGTAGCGCGCCTGAATCATATATGTAACGATACCCAAAGCAATCACTCCAAGCCCTCCCAGGGCGAATGTTCGACCGGTAGAGTAAAACAATGCCGCCCAACCCAAAATTGCCAATATAGCTGGCCAAGGATAAAACCACATCTTAAATGGAAGACGCTTGGGAGGCCAGTGGCGGTGCAAGATCATCACGCCAACTCCCTGGCTGATGAATTGCACAATCAGCCGCACAGCGATAATCGCCTTGATCACACTCGATAGACGGAACAGCACGCTGAAAGCGAGCGAGGCCACGCCCAGAAACAAAAGCGATACATGGGGAAAATGTTTTGTGGGATGCACGCGCGCGAAAACCGGAAAAAAATTGCCGTCCTCGGCCGCCGCAAACGGCACTCGCGAATAGCTGAGCAGCGTGGTGAAGAGCGATGCAAACGCGATCCACAAAATCATGATCGTGGCGAACGTGGCGGCGCGCGCTCCGTACAGTCGCTCGACAAACGTGCTCACAATGTATTGCGAATTTTGCGCCTCGCGCCACGGCACCACGCCCAGAATGCTGGTCTGCATCGCCAGATAAAGCACGGCAATTCCCGCGATAGAAATCAGGATCGTGCGCGGAATATTTTTTTCCGGATCGCGAATTTCCGCGCCCAGATTGCAGATGTGGTAGTAGCCCAGATATGTGTAGATCGTGTTGACCGTTGCCGATCCGAGCCCCGCAAAAAATAACCAGGACAAGTTCCAAGCGCCCGGCGGAAAATCAAATGCCATGCGCGCGGAAAAATGCGTCAGCCCTCCCCAAATCATCCACAACATCGTGCCCACAACGCCGATCCACAAAAATTTGGAGATCATCCCGACGGCGGAAATCCTGCGATATAAAAGCACGATTAGAAAAACAACGAGCGCGGCGGAAATCGCTTTCTGCTGATATACGCCGAGAGGAACAAGATACGTCAGATATTGAGAAAATCCGATCGCGCCCGACGCCACTACCAGCGGCGCCTGAATCAGCGTCTGCCAAATATAAAGGAACGACATGAGCCGCCCGCCGCGCCCCGGCCCATAAATTTCACGGAGGAACGCATATGTGCCGCCCGCGCGCGGCATGGCAGCGCCAAGCTCGGCCCACACCAGCCCATCCAGCAGCGAAAGCACCGCGCCCGCCACCCACGCGAGCAAACATTGCGGCCCGCCCATGGACTGAATCACGAGCGGAATCACAATGAACGGTCCGATTCCGACCATGGCGTTCATGTTCAGCGCCACGGCCTCGGTCAGGCCAAGACCTCGTTCCAGTTGATCCTCTGGCATCGATATGGACATAGTCGGCGCGAAGCGGGCAAAGCATATCAGATGCTGTTGAGCCGCCAAAGCTTCCGCAAAATTGGATGCTGACCTAATTTGAAATTCCTCGAATTTTGGAGGACTGGGTTTCAACTCGGTCGTAAGGCTTGGATTCATTTTTGCGCTTTAGCCCCTGAACCTTCATGGGTTAAAATCCCGTTCTGACCGAGCTCATCGTTGGGACTGAAGTCCTAACCTCCTAAACAATCGTGACGAGAAAATTCCTTTCCAATCAAGGTCAGTTCATCGGATGGAAATGAATGTCGGTTTGCCATATCCGGATGAATACTATCCGGGGATGTAGCAGAAATTGTTCCGAGCAGATTTTTGGAAATTTTTGTACTTCAGCGCAATGTCCGAGAAATTCTTCTAAACGGATTCGATGGAATTGATCCTGGAGGCAATCTGCTGGACGAATTCAGATGATTCCTTGGGAAAGCGGTTGCGTTCGCGATCGGGGAGGTCCTTTAAGATGCCTTCATAACTGCTGGGATGAAGCGGGTGAACGACACCGAAGCCCAGGATTTCCGCCATCCTGCAACTTCGCTGCACGACATTCAGAATGGTCGGTTTTCCCGAGGTCAGAACGTCATGATGCCGCGATGTCACTTCACTAAAAATTCCGGGAAGTTTCCAGCGTGTGACCAGAAGCTGGCCAACCTGACAGTGATCGACACCGAATAAATCGCGTTCGCAGGCCACGGCGTCGCATGGCTCATTCTCCGTTTTCATCAAAAAATCGGTGTACTCCTTGGGATACGCCGCGATTAGTCCCAGCCGCCCGATATCGTGCATGAGCCCTGCTGTGTACGCGACATCAGCTTCCATTAAACTCGCTTTTGCAAATTCCTCCGCGATGATTGCGCATGCCAGGCTGTGACGCCAGCAAGCACGCAGCATGGGAACTTCGATGGATTGGCCAAGATAAGCCCTCATCGCGACGGTTACCACCACGCCCTTCACACGTTCCAGCCCAAGCATATGGATGGCCTGCAAAACACTGCTGATTTCCGTGCGCATGCTGAAGAGCGCTGAATTCGCCAGGCGAAGAATCCCGCCCGACATGGCAGCATCCGAACTGATCAGTTCGTTCAGTTCGGTCAGCGCACCACGTTCGCCCGACATAACCTGAAGGGTTTTGATTGCCACCGCTGGAAATGCCGGGACTTTTGTTAAAGATCCCTGCTTGAATTTTTGTTCTGTTCTTTCGGTAGTTGTCATGGTCGGCGTTTTTCTGTAAATGCCCGCAATATTCTTCAGGAAGGTCGGCCTGCTCTAACCGCGCCACTTTTCGCAAAGAAAAAATGAAAATTGCATGGATTCATTCCTGCAAATACAAAAGTAGAGTCAGATGTTTCCACAGAACAAGTTTCATATTGAAACTGAGCGCCTCTTGCGCCTTTCTCATCTTTATTCTTCGGCGAGAATCGAATGGAAGTTTAGCGAATGCTTACGAATTAACCTTATTCTTCCTAATCCTTAAATCGTCGTCAAAGGGAACTGGTTGAGTATTCGCTGGAAGCGTGGCTCGCCACTTATTTTGTGCAGGCCCCTCAAAATGAGGCAAAATCTCTCCGGGGCGAACTACACAAATGGTAAAGCTCGGAGTCATCGTAACCGCCGCGACCGTGACGATTCTTGTTGTGGAGTTCTTTCGTATGCGCCGGCGACCATTTCCCCTGCATGGCTGGTTCGGCCTTTTCGCTCTCGTCTGCTCTGAATACCTGATGTTCCACGGCAGCGAGCCGGCGGCCACCTATTTCACTCCTATGGCGTGGACATCCTACATCCTGATCGTTGATGCGGCGACCTTCGCGATCACGGGCCATTCGCAGTTGCGCGAAGAGTGGCGCGGCCTGCCGAAAATGGCGGCTCTCTCAATTCCTTTGTGGCTGATTTTCGAAGCTTATAATTTGCGGCTGTCGAATTGGACCTATGGCGGACTGCCGCAAAGCCACGTGCAAAGATGGTTCGGCTTCGGCTGGGCATTTGCCACCATCACGCCGGGAATTTTTATGACTGCCGCACTCATCGAGTCATTCGATTGGTTCAAGAAGGATTCGCGCCCGATTCACGTTGGCCGCAGCACAGAAACTGTATCCATTGTTTTTGGCGTAACGCTTCTGCTCATTCCGATGGTGGTATCGAAATACATTGCTTCGTATTTATTCGGGTTGGTGTGGATGAGCTTCCTATTTCTTCTCGAGCCGATCAACCATCGATTCCAATTGCCTTCCTTCGAGGGAGATCTGAAGCAAGGCAACCGCGGCCGTTTGCATTCGTTTCTGGCCGCGGGCTGGATTTGCGGGTGGCTGTGGGAGTTCTGGAATTACTGGGCGCGCACCGGCTGGATTTATACGTTTCCGATCGGACAGCAATGGAAGATTTTCCAGATGCCTGCGCCCGGTTATCTGGCTTTCCCGGTCTTTGCGCTAGAATGCTTTACGATGTATGTGCACGGCGCGTGGCTCGTGAGCCCCCGATATGTCGCCGAGAAAAAATATTCCAAGTAAGCCAAATGGATTCGTGCGCCAATCCAAACGAAACTGCCGCTTGTTTTATTTCATGGCTCTCGGCGCGCTCGCCGCGCTTCTGCCCTGCAAAATGCGCGCATCGGAACTCAACATTCCGCCAGACGCTCATTTAGCCATCGAGTTGATGTACCAGGGCAAGCCGCGGGAAGCCATTGCGCTGGCGCACAAATTGGAATCGGCGCAGCCAGATCATCCGCTCGGCTATCTGATCGAAGCGGATGTGCTGTGGTGGAATATTTATTGCAAGTGGTCGGAAAGAAAATACAACACGATTGATGCGTGGAGCCATACTCGGCCGCCGGACGCTGATGACGATGCCGAACTCGCGCTTGCCGATAAAGTCGCAAGCCTGGCCGAAACCAGCATCGCCAGGCAGGACACCGCGGAGATGGAACTGTACGCCGGATTAGGCTATGCGTCGCGCGCCCGCTTGCTCGGTTTGCGTTATGAAAAAGTTCCGGTGGCTCGCGCGGGAGTCGAAGCGCGCAAGCACTTGCTGCGCTGCCTGGAACTCAATCCAAAGATGGCTGACGCCTACCTGGGCCTCGGCCTGTACAACTATTACGTCGACACGCTTTCAGCCATGGCCAAAATTTTGCGCTTCTTTATGGGCATCCCCGGCGGCGACAAACACGAAGGATTGCGCCAGCTCGAAATTGCCTCCACCGAAGGCGAATTGACTCCGGTGGAAGCGCGCTTCAACATGGCCAAGAGCCTTCGCAATTATGATTTCGATTACGCGCGCGCCGAACATGCCGCCGCGCCACTTCTCACCGAGTATCCGAATAACTGCATTTTTTTGTTGCTGGAAGGAGACATCGAGCAAAAGCTCGGCCACAGCGAAGAGGCAGCCACGAGATTTCGTTCGATAGCCACTGCTCCCTGGGAAGGGGCGGCGTGCGCTGACCGGGCCCGGATTCTTTCACGCGAAGCCCTCGCCGGGCTTGAGCACGGGTCAAAGCCAAATCCTTCCAAGTAGCCAGCCCGGCTTCCCGCCCCACCAAAAATCTTGGGCAACGTGTCTTCCAGCCCTGTGCATCTCAACAGCGCTGCGGTAAGCTATGGGACGGCGTTACGGGTTGACTTGGTAGTTTCCCGGTGGTATCAGAAGCAGTCTGTTTTGGTGGGGTTCTTCTCAATTTTGGGGCGCGGGCCATTCGTTGGAGCCGTGCAATTCACTGCCAGCGCAGTGAAAATGATGCGCGGAGCCTGCTGGAAAATTGGAACGTCTCTGACTTCCTCAGCACCTGAATTGATCTCGATGCGTTTTTGTCTGCCCGCTTTCCCGGCAGGGTAGCTCGCGAGGAGCGTGTTCGGATGTGTTCGCGCAAGTGGTTAATTCTTGTAGTGATGGCGTGTGGGCTGTCTTCCGCCTGTTCGGATTACAATACAAACTTATCCATTCAGACGTCATCCTCTGTGCTCACCTTTGTGAGCCCGAGCGCCGCGACGGTAGGAACGCAAGGATTTACGATCACGGCCAACGGTTCCGGCTTCGTTTCCGGAGCCA
The DNA here is from genome assembly GCA_036265065.1 of Candidatus Acidiferrales bacterium. Classification (GTDB taxonomy): domain Bacteria; phylum Acidobacteriota; class Terriglobia; order Acidiferrales; family UBA7541; genus Palsa-360. The sequence continues at coordinate 15,497 of DATAPT010000354.1, forward strand.
TTATCCTGT
>DATAPT010000355.1:0-2762 GCA_036265065.1 Candidatus Acidiferrales bacterium
CGAGCGCATGGTGACCGCTCCGTTTTCGCCGCTCGGCCAGAGGCTGTATGTGAAAACGAAATTCGCGACGGCGGTGGCGACTCCCACGACGCTTGCCGTCGACCCTCTGCGCACTCACGATCCCGCGAATGAAGAGCAGAAAATTCATTTGATGTACGGATTTCTCTACGTCACGGATAAATACGAAGGGCTGATCGTTGTTGGCAACCCTGATTTAAAGGGGAAAAATCCGGGCATTGGCACGCTGCTGGACGGAAATCCGGAAAATAATTTTATCGGGCGCGCGGCTACTTTTAATCCGGGTGGAATTTTGAACGGAGCGAGGCGCATCACGATTGCCGGAACGTACGCGTACATTTTGTGCGACCGGGGGCTCGTGGTCGTCGATCTGGATAATCCACTTGTGCCGCGCGTCACAGCGGAAATCGGCGCGCCCGATCTAGTCGATCCGCAGGGCGTGGCGGTGCAATTCCGCTACGGTTTCGTAGCCGATCACGAAGGATTAAAAACGCTCGACGTCACCGACCTCGCGCATCCGCGCATCGTGCCGGGTGCAATTGTGAAGTTGGAAGATGCGCGCAATGTCACCGTGTCACGCACTTACGCGTATGTTTCCGCGGGCAAGAACGGCGTTGCACTCGTGAATGTTACGCAACCTGAACAGCCGCGCCTCGATCAGATGTTCACGGCGGGCGGCGTGCTGAACGATGTGCATGACGTAAAGATTGGCGCGGTCGATGCCAGCGTGTTCGCTTATGTGGCGGATGGGCGCAACGGACTACGCATTCTGCAAGTGGTTTCGCCGGAGGATTCGCCGGAATCTTACGGGTTCAGCCCGAGGCCTACGCCGAAATTGATTGCGACTTACCGCACGAGCGGACCGGCGCTCAATGTTTCGCGTGGGATTGATCGCGATCGCGCGGTTGACGAGAGCGGAAATCAGCTTGCTGTGTTTGGGCGGCGAGGCGCGCGGCCGTTTAATCGCGAGGAAGCGGAGCGGCTGTATTTGCGCGACGGCAAGCTTTTTACTGTGACGGATGCGCCGCCGGGGCCACCGCGGTGAAAACTTTCAAGATTCCTTCACGAATCGGGCCGGCCCTTAGTAGGACAGGCTTCAGCCTGTCAGCTTTTGAATTTCGTCAACGCATCAAAAGCCAAAAGAAGACAGGCTGAAGCCTGTCCTACTTACCCTTCGCGCAATTTATGGCCGGCTAGGTTGCCGAGGGCGTCGTAGGCTGCGTACTTGTAGAGTTCGGAGAGCGTGGGGAAATTGAAAACGAGGTCGATGAAGGTATCGATGGTGCCGCCGGATTCCAGGACCAGCATGCCGAGGTAAATCAGCTCCGTTGCGCCCTCGCCGAAAATTTGCACGCCGAGCAACTGTTTATTTTCCGGGCGGAAAATTAATTTCAGCATTCCTGTAGACTCGCCAATGATTTGACCGCGCGCGTTGTTTGCGTATTTTGCGCGTCCCACTTCGAATTTTATTTTTCGGATGTCGCATGATTCCGTTGTCTCGCCGACAGCGGAAATTTCGGGAATGGTGTAGATGCCCATGGGGAGCTGCGAGGCCAGTCGCTCTTTGTAAGGGAATCCGAAGGCGTGGCACATCGCGACGCGGCCCTGCTCCATGGAGGTCGAGGCCAGCGCGGGAAATCCGATGACATCTCCGGCGGCGTAAATGTTTGGCACATGCGTCTGGTAATGATTGTTTACCTCGATGTTGCCGCGCTCATTGATTCGCAATCCCGCGTTTTCCAGTTGCAATCCGTCGACGGCTCCGCGACGGCCTGCGGCGAACAGCGCGGTTTCCGCTTCCACAACTTTGCCTGAGGCGAGCGTCATGCAAACTTTCCCTGCGATGAGCTTCGTTTCTTTCAGGCGCTCCTGGAAAAAGATTTGCAGGCCCAGACTCGTGAGGCGCGCGCGCAGCAGTTCGGAAATTTCAGCGTCCAGAAACGGGAGCAGGCGTTCGCGGCCATCGACGAGCGTCACTTCCACGCCCATCGCAGTGAAGATTGACGCGTATTCGCAGCCGATCACGCCGCCGCCCACTACGATCATGCTTTTTGGGATGCGATCCATGCGCAGGATCGAATCGGAATCGAAAATCGTCCTGTCATCAAATGGAATTTCGGCAGGGCGATGCGGCCTTGATCCGGTCGCGATCAGGATTACTTTTCCTTGCAGTGTTCGAGATTTACCGTGCGGGTCCACGGCGCTGATGGTGTTCGCGTCCTCGAAGTGCGCTGCGCCTGCAATCAACTCAATTTTGTGCGAAGCGAGGTTGGACGCGATTTTCAGGCGCTCGGCGGAAACTACCGCATCCTTGCGGTGCATAAAACCCTGGACGGTTAACCCTTCGCGCAAGGAATAGTCGATGCCGTAGAGACCGCGCGCGCGCAGCCCTGAAAAATAAAGCGCCGATTCGCGCAGCGTCTTGCTTGGCACCGTGCCGGTGTTGACGCCCGCGCCGCCCAGTTCCGCGTGGCGCTCAACGAGCGCGACGCGCTTGCCAAAGTACGCCGCCTGCGCCGCGCCCTTCTCCCCGGCCGGCCCTGAGCCAATCACAATCAGATCGAAGCATTCCATGTTGCGCGCTCCTCCGCCCTGCAATCGCTACGCGCCTGATTGTAGTGGAAGTGGTCGGGGCGAGAGCAGAATTCTCTTTTATCAGTGACAAATGTTTTGCATCTTTGAAGGATCATCTAGAGCGACACGCCACATTCCTAGAAGACCATTAATCGAGAATTGGCTCTATT
>DATAPT010000356.1:0-14192 GCA_036265065.1 Candidatus Acidiferrales bacterium
TAACCTGCACCGTGGTGCTGGTCGAACCCACTTTCATCGAAAAGTTAAGTTGCTGTTGCTGTCCGACTGCGAGGGAGAGGTTCGACTGAACCGCCGTCGAAAAGCCCGCCGCAGTAACTTTGACCTCGTAATCACCGGCAACGAGGTTGGGAATTGTAAAAAGGCCCGCGGAATCCGTCGTGGCCTCGCGAACGATTCCGGTTGCGGTATTTCTGGAGGAGATTGTGGCACCGACTACCACTCCACCAGAAGAATCAGAAACGGTTCCGGAAAGAGTCGCGCCGGTGACCTGGGCCCGCGCGCTACTTCCGAACATTAAACTGAAGAATAGAGTGACAAGAACCGCCACACCTGTAGATAACTTCTTGGATCGAGCCACACCCATACAGTGCCTCCGACGATGACCCGTAATGGACCATCATTTTCCATTGGATTTAGCAATTGACCCGACTTCTGGACGAAAACCACTCCTACTTGGGCACGAGTTAGACACCTTGGGAGGCGAATTGTCAATATCTTTATGAAATGCTAACCTTCGGTTGATGTTAGTTGTTTAATAACTATGGCATGGGGTGATTCCCCTTCCATCTTCGGCGGTTATCAATTCCCCAAGGTGGTATATACAGGATTTCATGTATATTCCCTGCAAAAACGTGTCTAATTCGCGATGTTCAATTCGCGAATTCCGTCGTGATTCCCATTTATCGTAGCGCAGATGTTTGGATAGGTAGGTCTTTTCGGGGTCCCGAGCCCGCTATTGGCAATCTGGAACACTTCTGATTATTTGATCCAGGTATTGTTTGGACCAGGTCATCCTTGCCCACACAAATTCTTATTTATCCTTAATGAAGGACGCTGATAGCAAGAAAAAGAGCACCAAATTTCCCCCAGGTGTTATCTAAATTATATGCCGTGGAAAGGAGCAAAAATATGACGACTCAGAATCAGATCGTTTTAGCGCCACCATTCACACGCGAAACGGCCGTCCTGAAAGTGCGCAAAGCCGAGGACGGGTGGAATACGCGAGATCCACAGCGCGTGGCGCTGGCTTACACCGTGGATAGCCATTGGCGTAACCGCGCGGAATTCATCAACGGAAGGGATGAGATCATTCAATTCCTGACTCGCAAGTGGAGCCGGGAACTGGAATACCGCCTGATCAAGGAACTTTGGGCTTTCGATGGCGCAAGGATTGCCGTCCGCTTTTGCTACGAATACCATGACGACACCGGCCAATGGTATCGCGCGTATGGCAACGAAAATTGGGAGTTTAATGCCGAAGGCCTTATGCATCACCGGCATGCCAGCATCAATGATTTGCCGATCCGGGGAACCGACCGACTCTTCCACTGGCCGCAGGGCCCGCGCCCCCAGGACCAACGAGGGCTTAGCGACCTGGGGCTGTAAGATAGCCCCCAAGTAGATCGCAATCAACTTGCGTCAAACACTAATCCCCTTCTTTCGCAAAGGGTGAAGTTTTTTCTCAATTTCCTGTTTTGGAGAACCTGGTAGCGTTTTGAAGATCGCTCTTCGTAAATTCTGCCGTTGCGCGAGGGCGCAGCCCGCATGTGTAAGCAATATCACTCTACCGCGCTAAGGGTTTGGAGTTGCGATTCCAGCGTGGCGGAATACTCGCGTTCCGACGCGAGATCGTTCTGAAGTTTTTTGACCAAAGACTCCAGGCGTTTCACTTCGATGCGCAATTTCTGCAGGTCCTGCGAGTTGCCAGTGGAAGGGCGTAACCCTGTGGGCGAAGAAGGCGCTGGAGGCGTCACCTGCTGGGCAACGAGCACGGGCGCGGGAGGTGGAGGTGGAGAAGGTTTGAAAAATGTTTCGGCGGCGCCCTCAAAGAACCGGCTGAGCGGGCTGACTAAATCCGCGTTTTTCGGCTGAGGCGCCTGATCCGTTTCCGCGCGATTCAAAAGTTTTTTGACGCGGGCCACCAGGTCCTGGGGATGAAATGGCTTGCGAATCAGTTCGTCCGCTTTCACTTCGTGGGCCCGTTCGGCAACCTCTTTATTGACCACTCCGGACATCAAGAAAACGGGAGTCCCGCCCAACAGCGGGTGCTGCTTAATATATTCACAAAGCTGGTATCCATCCTTGTCCGGCATGATGACGTCGCTGATGACAGCATCGGGAATGGTCTGTTCAAATTGAGCTACTGCGGTAGCCATGTCGGAGCACGTCACAACATTGAAATTCTCTCGGCGAAAAGCGATTTTGACCACCTCGCGCATTGTGGCGCTGTCGTCGATGAAATATACATTTGGCTTGGAACCCGGTTCGCGTGAAGTTGCTTCGTTCATCAGACTTCCCTTTCCGCGGGATGCTGGCTCGCCTCGTCAAACTCTCGCAGTGCATCGAGAAGCAAATCCATCGAGCGCCGCTGAACGGTGCGCTGATTCGCGGTTATGCCAGCGACGAGTTTATAAACGCCAATCCCTGATAGTTGGCAATCTTTGACAATCTGGATGACAGCCTCCTCACCGATCAGGTTGCCGCATTCGGCATGATGAATCTCGCCCGTTTCAAAAAACAGAACGGCATCGGTTTCCCCTGCGTTGACGTGCAGGGCGCCGGTCTTCCGCGTCTGGTCCAGCATCTGCATAATTCCCGGCAAATCCAGATGCTCGAGACTTCCACTGAGGGAGGTGTCCGTTGTTGAAAGCATTTCCGTAGGCTGAAACCCGTGACGGGCGCTGCGCAAAAATGCGCGAATATGGCTGGCGATGTCGGTGGGATTTCTTCGCCGGTCAATGTAATCGTCGCAACCTGCGCGGTAGGCTTCCAGCGGGCCCTTTTCGGCGCTGTTGCCGAGGGCCATCAGCGGCGTGTTCGCCGTTTTCGGGTCGCTGCGAAGCACTGGAATAATCTCAAAGGCTCCCATTTCCCTGAGTTCGGTGGCGCACAGAATGATGTCGGGCGAATTCCACTCAATCATGGTAAGCGCATAAGACGCTACGGGATGATGAAACACCTGGAAACCTTCCTTCACCAGTGCGTCCGTTATGCGTTTGACAAAATAAACATTGCTGTCAATCAGGAGGACGCGCGGCGCCGCTACGCCCTCGCTCACGACAATACCTCCGCCGCGGGAATCGATTCTTGCAGGATCCTGGCGCCGCCGGCGATGGCTTTCTCGAGATCGAGAACATCGATCTGTTCTCCGTTGAGGTCCAGGCATCCGATCACAAATTCGTCTTGGCCCGACGCAGGGAACATGATTCCCGCTACAAGCTCACACTCGCCCTGGACCGGGATCGCGCACCTCTCGGAAATATTCGAGATGCGCCGTTCCACAACCAGGAAAAATCGCGCCGTGGGAGAGGGCGCGCCCAGCAGGCCTGGTCCCAAGTCCAGCACCGGAACAATTCGCCCACGCCGCAAGGCAACGCCGGCAATCACCGGAGTGGTGTGCGGAAATGAAAATAGAAGCGGAGACGCAATCATCTCTGCCACGCAATCGCGAGGCAACGCAACGCGCCGCGTTCCTACTTGAAAGATAACGAAGGAAGGAACGAGAGAGGCGGTGTCCGCGTTCATGCCCGCCCTCCTTCATGCCGCTGCGCGGCAGCGGTCTGCAACAGACCGGGATTCTGTTCTTCGAGCCGACGCAGTTCGGCAGCAGTGAGAAATCCAAGTGGATTGGAAACGGGCAGAACTTTACGTTCCAGAACCGTGAGGCCGCGATACCAGGTGCGTTCTTCCCCACTGAAGGATTGCGGCAGCGCCAAGAGGACTCGCATCTCCGCCATCTCTTCAATTTTGTCCACCAATACGGCAACGGGCACATTGCGCAAGATTAGAACTGTCGTGGGCCGCGAAGGAGCCAGATGGAAATGCTCGTAGCCGCTGACCACGTAGTAAGCGCGGGAATCGCGTTCCACGATGTGGCGAACTTTCCGCAACACGGGGCGATCCAGATCCACTACCGTTCCCCCCAAACCATCCGTACTGCGAATTTCCTGAATCGACGCCGCGGAAATTACGAAGCTGTATTGGGCAATCGAGAACACGGCGACTTGTTCGCGCGGGCGGGTGTCGCGTGGCATCAGACTGGAGCTTGCCGGCTGCGTCATCGCGTTCCTATCGGGTACATCTGCCGGGAGATGGATTCGACATATTTTTCAATCGCAGGATACATTTCATCGATGCCGACGACTTGATCCACTGCGCCCGTGCGAATCGCCTCGGCGGGCATTCCGAAAATTACGGAAGTAGCTTCGTCCTGCGCCAGCACGCTTCCCCGAGCCGCCTTGATGGCCTGAACTCCTCGTGCGCCGTCGTTCCCCATTCCGGTCAAGACTACTCCCACAATGTTTGCGCCTCCATAGGCCGCAGCCGATTCGAATGCGACATCGGCGCAGGGGCGGTAGCCGGAAATTCTTGGCCCATCATCGAGTTTTACCCGACCCGTCAGAGAAATTCGCAGGTGGTGCGATCCAGGGCAGACGTAAAAAGTTCCCGGCCGCAGCGCCTCATTGGCTTCCGCCTCTTTCACGCGTATCGCAGCCACCTCGGTGAGTTGCAAACTCAGTTGCGAGGTGAATGTTGCCGGCATGTGTTGAATGAGAACGACGGCGGCCGGAAAATCCTTTGGGAATCTGGGCATCAGGCGCATCAGAGTTGCCGGACCGCCGGTGGATGCCGCGATCATGACCAGAGAAATCCGCGATTCGGAAATCCCCATTTCTTTTGTGGATGGAGTTTGTGATTTCGATTCCACCGTAGCGGAGTGATCGTGCAGTGCGGCAGTGCGCACGACGCGGACTTTTGCAGCCATCTTGAGTTTGCAAAGAAGCTCGTCGCGCACATTTTTCATGTCCAGATCAATGGCGCTGGAAGGTTTCGTGACAAAATCGATGGCGCCTAATTCCAAAGCCCGCAGCGCGCTGGCAGCGCCTTGGCGCGATTCGGAGCTGACGATCAAAATCGGGCGGGGGTTCTGCGTCATGATGTGCTGGGTCGCTTCCAGACCGTCCATCCTGGGCATATTGATATCCATCGTCATCACATCCGGTTGGAGGGACTGCGCCATGGTGATAGCTTCGCGGCCGTCCTTGGCCTGGCCAACCACTTCCAGTTTCGGATCGGTGCGAATGAGCTCCTCGAGAACTTTCCGCATGTATGCGGAATCGTCCACGATGAGCACCCGGGTTCTTTTTTCGGCAGTGGTCATAGCTAAACCAGATCCAATACCGGCGCAGCGGGACGTCGCTGACGCTCGGCGGAATTCATCAATTCCTCTACCACCGTGAGGAGCTGTTCCTCCTGCACGGGTTTTGTTAGGAAGGATGCGGCGCCTTCTTTTAAGGCGCGCTCACGATGCTTGGCGCCCGCTCTCGAGGTGACCACCAAAATCGGTATTCGGCGCGTCGCGGGATCGTGTCGCAGGTGCGACATCAATTCGTAACCATTCATGCGCGGCATTTCAATATCGGTAATCAAGAGATGACAACCTACCTGCGCGACGAGTTCCGCGGCTTCCAGCCCGTCCGAAGCCAGCTTCACGCAATACCCGGCCTTCTCCAGAATTCTGCCGACAAATTTGCGGACGCTGATGGAATCATCCGCAATGACCACGACTTTGTCCGCGGCGGGTTCATCCACCGCGGCAGCAGGAATACTGCCGGAAGCGACGGCCAAAGCCCCAGGGCCGAAAACACGCGCCGCGCTTGCGGAGGGAACGACAACATCTACTTCCGCGGCGGATGTGCCGGCGAGACGGTTCACATCCACCAGCAAGATCAAACTGCCATCGGTGGAAATCGTGGCGCCGGGAAAGAGTTTGACGCGACGCAAGTACTGGCCAAGATTCTTGATGACCACTTCGTCTTTGCCGAGAACCTCTTCAACGACAATGCCCACCTGGCGTCCCGCGGCGCGAACGATCACCATATTCATGTAGCCATTGATCGGCTCGATGGGAGGAAGACAAAGCGCGGAGTCCAGCCGCACGACTTCGGTGACGACGCCGCGCACGTTCGTAAGCAACTTGCCGCCAACGTCCTCAATTTCCACGGGGCGCAACCTTCGGATTTCTTCGACCACAGCCAGAGGCATGGCCAGGACTGTGGAGCCCGTGCGAATAAAAAGCGCTTGCGAAATAATCAGCGTGAGCGGAACTTTTACGCCGAAGCATGTGCGCTTGCCCTGCTCACTATGGATTTCGATTTCGCCGTTTAACGAGTGAACGTTGTTGCGAACCACATCGAGTCCCACGCCGCGTCCCGCGACTTCGGTCTTCGATGACGCGGTAGTAAAGCCGGGATGAAACAGGAAGGCGCGCAGTTCGCTCTCGGAAAGATGCTCGGCCTCGGCGGGAGAAACCAGGCCGGCACGGACTCCGGTTTGGCGAATCCGCTCGTAATCGAGTCCGCCGCCGTCGTCTTCCACTTCGATAAACACGTGATTGCCGCGGTGGAATGCGCGAACAGTCACCTTGCCATGCGCGGATTTTCCCGCTCGTTCGCGCGCCGGCGTATCTTCTATTCCGTGCGCGATAGCATTGCGAACCAGGTGAATGAGTGGATCGGTAATTTGCTGCACGATATTGTTGTCGAGCCGCGTGTCTTCTCCCACGAGTTCCAGATCCACGAGTTTGCCGCACACCTTGGCGGCGTCGCGCGCCGTGCGTGACAGCCGCGTATACAGATTTCCAATTGGCACCATTCGAGCTTCCGTAATCTCATCCTGCAAATGGTGCCCAAGCTTCGTGAATTCATCGATGTCGCCGCCCACGCGGCCCACAAATCCGCCGAGTTGCGAAAGCACTTCGGAAATATCGGCGGAAATTTCGGTCAGCGAGCGGGAGAGAATACTGAAATCATCATAGCGGTCCATTTCAAGTTCGGAAAAATCCAGCCAGCCACGACCAGAGCTTTGCTCCTGGGCGTCCGGCACGAACTCAGGTGCTTTCCTCGGCCCGGCGGCGCCGCCGTTGGAATTGCCATCCCCGAGGCGGGTAAACTCGTATTTCTCCTGAAATTCTGTGACCTTGTTGGACAATCTTTTCCTGGAATTCCCGAGAACCTCAACCAGCTTCTTCAACTCCGCCATGCGCCCGACGAGGCGAGTTCGATTGATGACCAGTTCGCCGACGCTGTTCATCATGTCATCGAGGCGCGCGAGAGAAATTCGAACGGATTTTGCCTGCGTGCCACGTTCCCCGGATATTCCGGATCCGGCTGTAGCCGAACTCGCAGGCGCGGCCGGCACAGTATCCGTTTCCGAAGACTCGGAGCGAACCTCATCCATTCCGTTGGCTGCGTCCTCCAGATCTTCCGGAACCCACCGCGCGATCCGCGCCAGGAGAGGTCCAACGGTGGAGCGCATTTCATCGTCGCTCGTCCACTGCCGGTGCAGGAATTTTCGCAATGCGTCGACCGACTGCAGACAAACATCTGTGATCTCCGCGCTGGAACGCAGGGCTCCGTCGCGAAGTTGTCCGATCAAATCCTCCAACCGGTGCGCCACTGCTCCTAATTGGCGCAGGCCCACCTGCGCCGCCGATCCTTTTATGGTATGGACCGAGCGGAAGAGCCGGTGAATCTCTTCAGGGTCCTGACTGGATTCGAGGCCCAGCAAACATTGGGTCGCAATTTGGAGATGCTCCTCAGCCTCCGGAATAAAAAAATCCAAAACTTCCCTGGGAACATCGTCATCTTCCGGCAGATCGTCCGCAAGATTCCCAACTGACAGACGCGAGGAATCTTGCGGCTCAGACCCTTCACCGGAAGACACTTCATCTCCCAGAGCGGATGGAGACGTAGAAACGCCTCCAAATGCGAATGCATAGCGGTGCTTGAACGAAGCGATGTCCTCGGCGGTTTCGCTGCCGTTCGAACTGATTTGCAACAGGTCAAATTCGAGAACGGAAATGGCATCCGAAAGAAACTCGGTGAGCGGGCCGTAGGTTTCGGGACTCAGTTGCGCTTTGCTGGCATATTGAAAGACGTGCGCCAATCTCCCCGCGATATCGGCAAAAAGCGGAAAACCCCAGCGGCTGGCGGACTCGGCCAGTTCGTGCGCGGCATCGTAAAGCCGGACGAGATCGTCGCTCGTGGATTGGGGTTCCACGGGCAAAGTGGCATATTCCCGCAGATACTGGAGACGTTCGGAGGCGTCTTGCAGAAATTGTTCGAGCGAACTGGAGTCGTGGGGCGTCATGATCCGCTCCCCGGCGCCGCCGGTTTCTGTTCGATCTTCGTGGCAAGCGGCTTGACGTAATACTGGCAATCCCCATACACCGCGGTCTCGAACTTGACGGGAGCGCTTTTCATGGATTCCGAATGCCCAAGGAAGAAAAGTCCACCCGGTGCGAGCGTGTCATAGAACCGCTGCAGCAGTTCGTTCCTCCGTACTTCGGAGAAATACATCAGAACGTTCATGCAGAAAATGCAGTCCATGCGGCCCACGTAGACGGAACGCGCCAAGTTCATTGGCGCAAACGTAATCATTTTGCGGATGCGCGGCTTCACTTCCCAGGCATCTCCCGATTTCTTGAAATGCGCCTGTAACTGCTGCGGAGTGACATTCGCGAGACTCCGGCCCGAGTAGACGCCGCGTTCCGCATGCTGGAGAGCGTCACGGCTGATGTCCGTAGCCAGGATTTCAATTTCCCACGCATCGGAAAAGGGCAACGTGTCCGCCACGGTGATGGCGATCGAGTAGGCTTCTTCGCCCGTCGAGCAGCCCGCGCTCCAGATCCTCAGCATGCGCGGGTTGCGCCACGTGTTGCGGGCCTGGACCTCGGGCAGAACGACACGCTCGAGCGCTTGAAAAATATACGGGTAACGAATAAAAGAAGTTTCCTGCGTCAGAAGATTTCCGAGGAACCGGTCATATTCCACGTTGGAGCTGCGAATCCGGCGAAGAAGCGCCGCCGCGTTTTGTTCCCCGCTGTCGCACAAATATTCGTTCACGCGTGGAGCGAAGAAACGCTCGCGCGACGCATCGAAGAAAATGGCCGACCGCTCTTCAATCAACGTGCGGAGCTCATCGAGTTCCGATGCGGTCACTGCTGCCGGTAGCGATGATGATTTTTCCATTTGCGTTCCAGGGATCCTCAAACCGGCCCCGATAGGCCGGTTTCCGATGGGTTACCGCCGCACCTCGACCACAGCCGGCTCGCGCCGATCCGCGGCGGGTGCGCCGTTGGAACGGAATTGGGATAGTGCATCGACAAGCTGCTCGGAGAGCTTCACCAGCGTTCCAACCGTGCCAGCCGCCTGCCGGGCGCTCTGCGAAGTCTGTCGGGTGATCCCGGAGATGATTTGCATGGCGTTGGCGACGCCCTCTGTGCCACGCACCTGTTGTTTCGAAGCGAGCGAAATTTCCTGGACGAGTTCCGCGGACTGGCGGACGACGATCGAGATCGCTTCCAGCGCTTTTCCGGCCTGATCCGCGAGGCCCGCTCCGACTTCCACTTCTTTCGTGCCTTCCTCCATCACAACCACGGCTTCGTTGGTTTCCGCCTGAATGGCTTTAATAAGAGCCGCGATATCTTTCGTGGCCGTGCGCGAGTGCTCGGCCAATTTACGGACTTCGTCGGCGACAACGGCGAACCCGCGGCCAGCTTCTCCGGCGCGAGCGGCTTCGATGGCGGCGTTGAGAGCCAGCAAGTTGGTCTGCTCGGTGATGTCGTTGATGACGTTGATGATTTCCGAAATTTCCAGGGAGCGATCGCCGAGCGACTTGATCTTGCGACCTGTGGCCTGCACGGAAGAACGGATGCGCTGCATTCCGTCGAGCGTGTCACGCACGGCGCGGTTGCCTTGCTCGGCGGCATCGAGGGCGCGGCGCGCGGCTTCGGCGCTGGCTTCGGCGTTGTTCGACACTTGTTTCATGGAGACCGTCAGCTCTTCGACGGCAGAGGCGGTATTGGTGATTTCCTGATCCTGCTGGCCGGTGCCCGTGTTCATTTCGTCGGTGGCAACGAGAATGCGGTTGGCATTGGTGGAAACTTCGACGGCCGCCTTGCGCACGCGATCCAATACGGTCGTAAAGTTATCTAACATGAAGTTAATTGAATCGGCAACATTGCCGAGCGCATCATTGGTGACCTTCCCGCGCAACGTCAGGTCGCCCCGCGCCACTTGATTGATGAGGTTCAGAAGGTCCGTGATGCTCCGCTGGAGAAGTTCCTGCGCTTCCTGGTTGCCGTAGGCCTTGGCAACGCGCACGGCGGTCCGATTCAGATTTTCCGCGATCACGCTGAACTCATCCTCGACCGGCACTTCCGCTTTGGCGCGAGAATCGCCCGCCGCGAAGCGCTCGGAAAAGGCAGACAACGCCCCGATCGGGTTGATTACGCGGCGCGGCAGCGTCAGCAAAAGCATCAGCGCGGTAAAAACCGCCACTCCCGCGGCAATCAAAAATTCAATGCCGGCGCTGCCCGAAGCTCCGCCCTGGAAAAGCGGGGCGCCCCCGGAATGCACGCCGGCTTCATAGGCCAGCCCCAATACACCGAATAGCGCGACGCTCGTCCAAATGACAAGCATCCAGATTGTCGAACTCAACCGGGTCTTCATGACTTCGAAACCTCCCTCATCTCACTTTCGCAGCGCCCAACACTTCTGTAATTCCTACTAGGTCCCAAAACCGCCCATTCAAATGACGGGCACTGAAAAAACTTGAATCAGCTGGCGCAGGTCCAGAACCAGCGCCATGCGCTCGTCGTGCCGCAGCATGGCGCGGCAATGTGGCATGTCCGGCGGCGCATGATCGAGAAGCGATTCCGAATTTGCCGGAAACGTCCCGATCACTTCGTCCGCGGCGATTCCCACGTGAGTGTCTTCATTGTGGTCGTCTCCCGAAAGCACGGCGACGATGATGTTGCGGGGCAAAAGTCCCGGTCGCCGGCCTTCGGTGACCGCGATATCCACGGCGGGAATAATTGTGCCGCGCAAATTGAAAACGCCCATCAGGAACGGCGGACCGAGAGGCACGCGCGTCACCAGCGGCCAGTCCACCACCTCTTCCACTTCGAGCACGGGGAGACAAAACCGCTCGCGCCCAGCGCGAAAAACGCAAAATTGCCGGGAGGGCGGTGCGTGCTGGCCTGATCCTGATAGCTCGGCCAACTCATCGGCGTGCATATCCGAAGGAATGGGACTCAAATAAGTTTCTTCCGGCATCAGGCAAACCGCCTTACTTCGCGCAAGAGATCGACCGGCGCAAACGGTTTCGCGAGGTACCCGTTAGCGCCCTGATGCTCAGCCCAAAATCGGTCACTCGCCGTCGATTTTCCGCTCACCAGAATGATCGGAATTCCCTTATACGTTTGCGAGTTCTTCAGAGTCCTGCAGACCTGGAAACCATTCCGTTCGGGCATGACGACGTCCAGCAAGATAAGGTTTGGCTCCTCGGAATCGATGATCTGCTCGATCTGGGACGGGTCGTTGATGCCGATGGCGCGGTATCCTTCCTTTTCCAGAACGGATTGAATCATCCGCACCATGGCAATGGAGTCATCGACGATCAAAATCTTTTTCACTGTCTACGCCTCAATTCAAAGTGCCCCATGATGAGAAAGCAAGTGAATCGCCACTCGTCAAAATAAGTTTCTCAATTGATAAATGTGCTTCCACACGCTGAAATCGCGACCTTTAGCGGCTTTCAAGCGCCGGTCATCTCTTGGACGATTCGGCCAGGCACGTCTCCGGCGTCTCAAGGTGAGATTTTCTTTCGCTCAATTCCATCTCGTTCTCAATGGAAGAGAGCCGCTGAACAATTTCATTCAACCGCAACGCCATGGTGTGAATGGTTCGCACGTGTTCCCGGAAGTGAACCGGCAATGGTTCCTCGGACAGCAGCATCAGATCCGCGTTGCCCAATAGAGAAGTAAGCGCGTTGACCATGCCGGGGCGAGCCTCCAGCAAGGACTTGCCGAGAACTCCGAAACGCTTTTGCGAAATGCTCATGATTTCAGCTTCGCGTGTGCGCGTCTCCGCCGCCGTACGACGCAAAACTTCCGAAGCCAGGGAAAATAAAATCCTTGTCCATCCCGGACATTCCGGGAGGAGGAGCCAGTCGCTGTGCATGGCGCGAACCACTTCTAAACTTTCCAGGTCGCCGACCGCGCATACCAAGGAATCGCGCTGCACGGCCGGCGCAATCGGAAGAGACGCACAATCACGCAAAGGCCCCACAACAATCAATTGGTAGCCGGAAGAATTGGCTTGACCGCTGACGCCGGTGGAAACAGCGGTGGAGACAACGGTGATGGCTGGACATTCTTTTTCCTTTCTCCAGAGCGACACTAAAGACCGCACGAATTCTGGATCATCGGAAACGATCAGGATTTGCTCGGGAGTCATTGTTTTTCTTGTTTTGGCTCATTTCCCTTTTGCAGTTGTTCTGCTTCATCCGCCAGGGAGAGCAGCCGTTTGAGACTGATGCCAAGGTTGACCGCGCCGTCCGTTTTCATGGTTCGCTTGAGCTGGTCAACTCGTTCCTGAAATCGAGGAATTTCCCCACGCGCATGGGCTATGGCTTGATGCAACACCTTGAAATCCATGAGCCGTTTTTTTCGTTCCATGGAGGAAGAAAGAAAAGCGCGCGCAACAATGAGGCGGCGCAATTCTTCGGAATCCTGCCCCGATTCGCTGATGAATGCCGCCACTTCCCACGCGGACAGCAAGATCCGTGCATTTTCCACCGTCACGGTGGTCATGGAGCGTCCGCGAACAGGCGGGGTCGCGATCAACTGCTCCCAAATCTGCTCTTCCAAACTCTCCACATCGACAACGGCAAGGCTTGAACGGATCTGTTCCTTGGATTGGGCTGCGTCCAATGCAGCGGAATTCGATAAGGCGGCGCTGCCGGGAAGTTCCTGTGAGTTCCCGGATTGGGGTGGGAGACTGGAAACGGTAGACGCCACAGCGGGTGTCACGCTCTTGGAAGATTTGCCATGGAGAGACGTGTTACACGCTCGGTTGTCGCCGCCATTTTCATTTATTTTCGCGGCAGTTGGCGCGGCCCCGGTGGACGCCCCGGCCTGACTCAGCGCTTCTTCCAAGTCTTCCCGAAGACACATCAGCTGGTCATATGCTTGAAGCGCTGAGTTCTGACTGTAATCGGTATGGAAGGGAGGTTTCCAATGCTGGTGAAACTGGCGCAGAGTTGCGATCGGTTCCTTCGAGGAAAGCCCTGCTCTCCGGCAATCAACTACTTTGAAACTCTGCTTTTCCAATTGATTCAGAGTCGCGCCGATCGCGCGCAAATCCGCATGCAGCCACTGGATGAATGCCCTACGAAGCAGGAAATTGAACCGGCAAATGGAAACGAGCGCGGCCGTGTCGTTAAATTTTTCCACGACAGCCGCTTTCACAAGTTTCCCTTGCTCCAATATTCCCTGCTCCATGAGGTCCCGCAGACTACGGCATTGCTTCGCCGCTTCCAATATGCGATCAAGCGGCTCGCAACCTTCCGGGGAACCTGGTTCCAGTTCACCCAGAACAGGCTGAAGAATTTTCGCGACATCGGAGGCGTTTATCGGCCCTGCAATCAAGTCCTGCGGGGCGCATAGAACGAAATATTGAACCAGGAGCAAATCTATCTTGTCCCGATCGGCTGGAAGTTTTTCGGGCTTGCAAAGATGACGCTGCAGAAAAAGGCGGAGACTGTCTTCTCGCGCCACGGCGGGAGTGACGAGCAAATGACGAAGGTGGGCAGCCTGGACTTGCCTATCGACTTGATCCAGCCAGTGAAGATCGCGGTCCCGAATATTTTTGTCGGACCACGAACCGGATTTTGCTCCCAGAGGATAAGGCCCGCTGCCGAGATCAAGCTGGCGTGTCAGGGCTTCATAGATCGGGAACAAGCGACTGAAATCGTCCCACGTTCGAGGGACGGCGGAAAAAACTACATCCGGTTTTCGAGTGCGGGTCCGGTCTGTTGTAAGCGCGCTCACTTTTATCCTTGAAGGATCTAATCGCCGGAGCAAAAGCGTCCACCAGAAGTAATGCAAGGAGACGGCCAAAGGCAGGAGAATCCGCAAGCTCGTTGAAGAAGTTCATTTTATTGGAGTTTGCTCGGTGGAAGTGAAATGGCATTGCCGCCAATCTCAGTTTGCGACCCGTTGTCTCACTTGGGGGAAAGTCCGAGTTAATCCAGCGAAGAAAATCCCCGATGGAGGAACCTGCATTTCTCACGGGATTTTATGTTTCCTGGGAACGCCAATCTCC
>DATAPT010000357.1:0-3868 GCA_036265065.1 Candidatus Acidiferrales bacterium
GCATTGAACCACTTCACTGTTCCTTGTTCTTTCACTGCTACTACCTCTCGTTAAGCTATTTGTGCATCTCGTACCGACCGGCGCGCCTCGCAGGGCGGGGTGCGGGGGCCTTGAAAACCTCCAGCCCATACAAGCAGAAAACCGCAAAATTGAATTTGCAGCTCAGTTGAGTGAGTCAAAAGGATTCACAAGAGCAACAAACGCAAGGTAATTTTACCAAAAATGCCTATTTATTGTCCATATCCATCGTATGATACGGATGGAAACGAGGAGCCATTGGTATGGTGGTTATACCATCATTAAGTGTTGTTGTTACAGTGATTTAAATAGAATTTAATATGTTATTGAGGAACCGATTCAACGATCTTTCCAGCTTTTCGCGGCGGGGGACCTTTGTCGAGGTGCCGTGTAGTTGGGGATAGGCGCTAAGCAATATTTGGGAATCGGAGCTACTCTACGGATTAGACGCCACGAATTGTCAGAGAGCAGGCAATCTATATGCCTCGCCAATCATTAGTCGACTTCCTGAATGAGTTTCGGAGACTGGGGAACGCTTGCGCAATTGTTCAGCGCACAGGTTATCGAACTTCGCGGTCCTCCTTTATTGAAATTGCCAGCCTCGCGGCGCAATGCGCGCGTGAATTTGAGCTGAGGGGCATTCAGCGTGGCGACCGAATTTTGCTTTGGGGACAGAATTCTGCGGAATGGGTTGCGGCTTTTTTTGGTTGCATCTTGTGCGGCGCGGTGGCGGTCCCGATGGACCAGGGGGCGACGGAGAGTTTTGCGTCTCGCGTGGCGGCGCAGGTGGACGCCAAACTCATTGTCATGGATCGAGAGAATGGGCAAATGGGCGGCCGGCGACCCACGATCCTTTTCGATTCGCTCAAGGAAGTCGTAGGAAAACTTTCCGGCGAACCTTACCTATCTCCATCGCTGAACGTCGGGTCCATCGCTCAGATCATCTTTACGTCAGGGACAACGGCTGAGCCGAGGGGCGTCGTAATTTCGCACGGAAATATCCTTGCCAACCTCGAACCACTTGAAAGAGGAATTCAGCCGTACCTGAAGTGGGAGCGCTTCGTTCACCCGCTGCGCTTTCTCAACCTGGTGCCACTCAGCCATGCCTTTGGACAATTTTTGGGCATATGGATTCCTCCGCTGCTTGGGGGCTGCGTGTACTTCCAGGATTCACTGAATCCATCGCAAATCATTTCTACCATCCGGCGCGAGCGCATATCGGCGTTAATTTCCGTGCCGCGCGTGCTGGAAGCATTGCAGGGAAAAATCGAGCGCGATCTGGAGCAGGAAGGCGCGCTGGGAAAATTTCGTGGGGATCTTAAGGATGCGGAGAAGGAAAAATATCTACGACGAATGTGGCGCTTCCGGGATATTCACCGGCGATTCGGCTGGAAATTCTGGGCCGTCATTTCCGGCGGCGCGACGCTGGACCCTGAAACGGAAAAGTTCTGGAGCCGAACTGGATTTGCGGCGATTCAAGGTTATGGGCTGACAGAAACGACTTCACTGGTGAGCGTGAATCATCCGTTCCGAATCGGCCAGGGTTCGATCGGGAAAGTTTTGGAAGGACGCGAAGTGAAATTGGATGGGGGCGGCGAAATCTTGGTGCGCGGGAAAAACATCGCGACCGGCTACTGGGAGGGCAGCGGAATCCATCCGGTGGTGACGAACGCGGAGGATGCGGGATGGTTTCGCACGGGAGACCTGGGCACGCTGGACAGCGAAGGGAACTTATATTTCAAGGGGCGCAAGAAAAACGTAATCGTGACCGCTGCGGGAATGAATGTTTTTCCCGAGGACCTGGAAGGATTATTGCGCCGGGAACCGGAAGTAAAAGACTGCGCGGTGGTGGGAGTGGAAAGAAGCGGGAATGCCGAGCCATGCGCCGTCTTGCTGATGCGCGACGAGAAGAGGGTGAAACAACCGAGGCATGTGGCGGGGATTATTTCCCGCGTGAATGAATCGCTTGCGGAATATCAGAGAATGCGTTCGTGGTTCCTGTGGCCAGAGGCTGATTTTCCACGCACGTCCACCGGGAAGCCAAAGCTCGTGGAAATTCGAGCGGCTGTGGAAGTGCAGTGGGGAAACAGCCGCAGTGGCGAAAATAAAACCGCTGCCAATGGCGGGATAAGCGAATTGATTGCGCGAATGCACCGCGGGAACAACACTGCGGGCGCGAATGCTGATCTCGAAAACGAATTGCAACTGAGTTCGCTGGATCGCGTGGAACTAATGAGCGCGCTTGAGGACCGTTATCAAGTGGATCTGAATGAAGCGGGCTTCGCTTCCGCGAGGACCATAGGCGAACTTGAAACGCTGGTGCGCGGATCGTCGTCCGCAAAACCGGAATCTGTTTTTCCTCGTTGGGCGCAACATTGGCCCGTGACCTGGATTCGCACTTTCATTTATTATCTGCTGACGTGGCCGGCGACTCATTTGATGGCGCATCCGCAAGTTTTTGGGCGTGAAAATTTGCGGGAAGTAAAAGGTCCGGTTCTCATCATTTGCAATCACGTGATTTATCTGGACGTTGGTTTTGTGCTGGCGGCGTTGCCGGTGAGCTTACGGCGACGTCTTGCCGTGGCGATGGGAGGGGAGCGTCTAGCGGAAATGCGGCAACCGCCTCGCACATGGTTTTTTGCGAAGCGTTGGCTGCAGCAGCTGAATTATTTTTTGGTTGTTACTCTTTTTAATGTTTTTCCGCTGCCCAAAAATTCCGGCTTTCGGGAAAGTTTTCGATTTGCGGGTGAATTGGCCGATCGCCATTGGAATATTCTGATTTTCCCTGAAGGCGATTTGACGCCGGACGGCACAGTGCAAACATTTCGCGCCGGGATTGGGCTGCTCGCGAGCGATCTGAAAATTCCCGCTGTGCCGATGCGCATTGATGGCGCGTTTGAAATTCGTGAGGAGCGAAGCTTGCTCAATCGGCCAGGGCGTGTGCGCGTTACCATTGGCAAGCCTGTGGAATTTCCGGCGGGGTCAGACCCGCAGGAAATCACGCAGATGCTACAGAAATGCGTTGCGGAATTGGGGCAGGGAATTTAGTGGCGCGGGCTTCAGCCTGCGGATTTTAGTCCTTGCGAGGACCAAATTCCGCAGGCTGAAGCCCGCGCCACTTAAAGCCTTGCTTCGGCGTCGGCGCGGATTTGCTGCCAGCGCTTGGGGCGCTTTTTGGTGTCGAGAATTTTCTTGCGCAGGCGGATGGATTTTGGAGTGACTTCGACCAGTTCATCGTCGGAAATAAATTCGATGGCTTGTTCGAGGCTCAGCTGGCGATGGGGGATCAGACGGATGGCTTCGTCCGCGCTGGAGGCGCGCATGTTGGTTTGCTTCTTTTCTTTCGTGACGTTGACGTCCATGTCTTGATCGCGCGCATTTTCTCCGACGAGCATGCCCTCATACACTTCTTCGCCGGGACCAACGAACAATTCGCCGCGCTCCTGCAGATTCCACAACGCGAAGGCTGTGGTGACTCCGGAGCGATCCGCTACCAGCGCACCCGTTGGGCGCGAGGCCATTTCACCGCCATATTCGGTCCAGCCTTCAAACAAAGTGTGCAGCTGCACAGTGCCGCGCGTGTCCGTCAGCAACTGTCCGCGCAAACCGATCAGTCCGCGCGACGGAACGGTGAACTCCATGCGCACCCAACCGGAACCGTGATTCACCATTTTTCCGAGTTCGCCACGGCGGCGTCCGAGAGATTCCATCACCACGCCTACAAATGCTTCCGGGCAATCGACAACCAGCCGCTCGAGGGGTTCAAGTTTTTTGCCGTCTTCCTCACGGATCACAATTTCCGGTTTGCCGACCATCAATTCGTAGCCTTCGCGGCGCATCGTTTCGATCA
>DATAPT010000358.1:0-6617 GCA_036265065.1 Candidatus Acidiferrales bacterium
AAGGCCCAACCCCCGCAGGCTGAAGCCCGCGCTACTCGGGCGCGTGCAAGCCGCATTCTTTCTTCGCGAAGCCGGACCAGCGTCCCGCGCGCGGATCTTCTCCCGGCTGCACCTGCCGCGTGCACTGCACGCAGCCAATGCTCGGATAATTCTGCTCGTGCAGCGGGTTGTAAGGCACATCGTGTTCGCGGACATATTCCCAGACGCGATCCCAGGTCCAATCCGCCAGTGGATTGCACTTCACCAGGCCAAACGATTTGTCCCACTCGATTTTTTTTGCATTCGCACGCGTGGCAGCCTGATCTCGGCGAATCCCCGTGACCCACGCTGTCAGCGTAGACAGCTTGGCCTTCAGCGGTTCCACTTTGCGCAGAGCGCAGCACTGATTTGGATCAATCGTCCAAAGTTTCGGTGCAACTTTCTCGGCCTGCTGTTCCGGCGTGTACAAGGATTTCACGCGCTCAACCTGGATGCCATATTTTTTCTCGATCTTGTCGATCAACTCGTACGTTTCGGCAAACAGAAAATCCGTATCCAGCGTAAAAACTCGAATGTCGGGTCGCACGCGCGCCGCGATGTCGATGAGCGCCACGTCTTCCGCGCCAAAGCTCGAAGCGATTGCGGCATGAGGTTGAAATTCCTTGAAACCCCAGCGCACCACTTCCTCAGCGCTCCAGCCTTCCGCGCCGCTTTGCACCGCGTCGATTTTTTCCTGCGCCGCTGTACTCATCGTGTCCTCGTTACAGTAGGACAGGCTTCAGCCTGTCTTCTTTTGACTTTTGCCGTCTCTAAATAAACTCAAAAACTGACAGGCTGAACAGGCTGCGGAAAAACCAAAGACTCTGTCATTCTGAGCGAAGCGAAGAATCTCTCCTTTTTTCTTTTCCCATACTTAAATCGAAGAGAGATTCTTCGCTTCGCTCAGAATGACAGAACAAGACCTTTTTCCGCAGCTGTGAATCCTGTCCTGCCTAAAAAACTTGCCCCATAAACAAAAACGCCCGCGAGCTTTTGGCTTCGCGGGCCGCATCTAAGAGCTTGAAGGATGTCTTGCTACGCTTGCAAATCCTTGGCTCCCAAGGGGGTCCGCGCCGCCCTGGTACACGTGGGCGTGCGCTTGGTAATCGTAATTCCCTTGAGAATGGAGGTCATCATTGCCACTCCAGCTTAAATCAGCCGCCAAAAATGTCAAGCCAAAGTTCCCGCCGCCTTTGCGATCGAGCGCGCTGCAACGCGTATCTGATTCATCGGCAAGCATCTGCCGGCGCTCCGCCCGCGATCGATGGCACCACCAGCACGCGGTCTCCCTCTTGAAACTTGTAGCCGTTGCCGCCGAGAAATCGAATGTCTTCCTCGTTGACGTAAATGTTGATGAACCGCCGGATCTCGCCGGAATCGTCACGGAGATGCTTGGTGATGGCGGGGAAGCGTTGCTCAATTTCGCCCAGCAAATCCGGTAGCGTCTCCGAACTGCATTCCAGCATTTGCACTCCGTCCGTAAATCGCCTCAAGGCCGTGGGAATTTCAACAGTAATTTTCATCGTTATATTTTTTCCTGCCCCTGTGATCCGGTTTGTGTAGCGCCCGCCTTCAGGCGGGCATTTGGGTCAAGCCGAGATGCCCGCCTAAAGGCGGGCGCTACAGAAATCTTAAAGTCCCAAAACACAAATCCTATTTTCCTGCGACGGCTACCATGCGATCGTTAATGAAATTTTCAAACACGGTCATGCGCGGCTCGATCGCGGGAGTGAGCGTATATTCCTGCTGAATCGCGTCAATGGTTTTCAAGCCGTTGCCTGTGATGCAGGCGACGGTTGTTTCGCTCGGATTGATATACCCCTGCTCGAGCAATTTTTTCGTCACGCCGGTGGTCACGCCGCCCGCGGTCTCCGTGAAAATTCCTTCCGTTTCGGCGAGCAGCTGAATGCCCTTGACGATCTCCGGATCGGAAACATCTTCCGCCCAGCCGCCGCTTTCGCGAATGGCGCGCGCCGCGTAAAAGCCGTCCGCAGGATTTCCGATGGCGAGTGAACGAGCAATCGTCGCGGGCTTTTGCGGCTCAAACCGTTCGAGCTTGCGTTTTACCGCGTCCGAAATCGGAGAGCAGCCCGTGGCCTGCGCGCCGAAGAATTTCACTTTCTTTTCCTCGACCAGGCCCAAAGCGATCAGCTCATTAAATGATTTGCGAATTTTAGTGATCAGCGAACCGCCGGCCATCGGGCAAACAATGTTGTCCGGCAAGCGCCAGCCTAATTGCTCGGCGATTTCGTATCCCACGGTCTTTGAGCCTTCGGCGTAATAAGGCCGCAAATTCACGTTCACGAAACCCCAGCGGTATTTTTCGGCGATCTGCGAGCACAGGCGATTCACTTGATCGTAGTTGCCCGCGATGCGCACCAGCTTCGCGCCAAACACCTGCGTGCCGGTTACCTTGGCGGCTTCGAGGTCCGAGGGAATAAAAATCCAGGCGTCGAAACCTTCGCGCGCGGCCTGCGCGGCTACCGCGTTTGCCAGATTTCCGGTTGAAGAGCAGCTCACGACTTGAAAACCAAAACGCCTTGCAGCAGCTAATGCCGTTGCTACTACTCGATCTTTGAACGAAAGAGTAGGGAAGCAGACGGCGTCATTTTTCAGATAAAGATTTGTGGTATTGAGCTGCTTGCCGAGGCGGCGCGCCTGCACCAGTGGAGTGAAGCCCGTCGGGATCGTGGCTTTATAATCTTCTGGAAGAGGAAGCAGAGCGCTGTAGCGCCACAGGTTCGTGGGTCCCGCTTCAATATTTTTGCGGGTAAATAACGGGCGAATCGCTTCCAGATCGTAAATCACTTCAAGGGGCGAAAGGCATTCATCGCAAAACGACCGCGGCTGATTTCCCCAAAGCTTTCCACATTCACGGCACTTGAGCTGATAATGTTCGGCCATTTGGCCTCCTGCGATCGCTCCGCTTACATTCAGATGGTGCAGCGGGAGAATCGATTCCAGATTTTGACTGGTAAACTGCCGCAGGTTGGGCGGCGTGAGAGAGGTTTCCTAAAAACAAAAAACCCTCCACGCCAAAGAGGGGGAGGGCTCAAAAAACTCTATCTGAGTGCTCGTCCGACTCTTTAGCAGTTTTTTACGTGGAGCAAGTTGCCTTAAATCGCCACGTGTCCAGCAGGCCAAAGTATAGGGAGTTGCCGATTCTGTGTCAAGAGCTTTCCATTGGGACCTAGGCCCGGCTTGGGTGACGAAATATCGTCTCGGGCTAGCCGAAAATTAGGACTGGCGATATTTCGCCACAGGCAATCGCTGCATCCAACTTAAAAGAGCCGCTTCTTTTTGGCTAAAAGAGGTCTGTAGAGTCTGTGTGAGAACTCAAAATCGACGCGTTTTTGTAGCGCCCGCCTTCAGGCGGGCACTTTGGAATCCAGCAGATGCCCGCCTGAAGACGGGCGCTACATGATCTAATACCGAGTTCTCACACAGACTCTGTAGCGTTATCAGACTTCACCTCACAGCTGGATAAACCCATGAAACTCTATCTGTTCCTGTTTCTAACAATTTTGCTATCAAAGCCAGGCTTTGCGCAAAACCAAACCGCCACACCGTCGCCCCAGAGCAAAGGAGCGGGGATGCCTCGCAGCAAGGCCGCGGATCCTCTGCCAATCGGTTCGAATGAAATTCTCATGGTGGATGGCGCGAAGTACAAAACGCTCGCATCGGCGCTGGCAGCTTGCACGCCACCGGGATGCGTCGTTTATGACAATTTGCCGGAAACATTTGCGGCTAATCCATTTGCCTCCCTTCCTTCGAACGTATTTGCCGAGGTTCATCTTCTGCGGCGGACGTGGATTACGAACGGCAGCATCGTGATGCCAAACAAATCGCAGCTTATTGGATCGGGCCGAGGGGACGCGGGGTCGACAGGGACGGTCATCCAGGCAGGACCCACTTTCCCGCCCTCGACTCCCGTTGTGCAGATGGGCAGCGCGCCAATTGCGATGGGCGTGCGTGTGGAAAATCTGACAGTGGACTGCAACAACAAAGTTGGCGCGACGGGTATACAAAATAGGTGGTCGCAGGAAGAATCCGGTTTGCGTCATGTGCTGATTGAGAATTGCCCGGCCTCTGGCCTGGACGTGGAGACCTCAGCGGCGCAAAATAGCGGGCCGTATGAAGATCTGGAAGTGCTTTCTTACGGGAAATGCTCGAACTGTTCGGCGGCGACGGTACCGGTGATCGTCAGGGAAGTGGCGGCGTTTCGCGGGATACATGGCGCGACGATTAATTCCGATGGAGCGCCGTCTCCGGCTGCGGGAATTCAGATCGATTCTTCCGGAACTTTTACCGATATTCATTGCGAGCATGTCGATTCCTGCCTGCTTGTGGGCTCGCAGCGGGCGACGAGCGCGGTGACAGCCTCAAACATCGAATGCGGGCCTGCCACGCTTGAATGCGTCCTTATTTCTAACGCATACAACTCCCGGAACCTGACGGTGCTCGGCATTGTCGCGACGTCGGGCAATCTGGTGGCGGATCAGATCAACGACAAGATTATTTCCGCATCGGCTGAAGGCGGCAGTTTGGGGATGTACTCGGTGGGTGGCGGGAAAACGCAACCAGTGATCACCAGTTCGTCGCATTTAAATTCGCGGTTGCCGGGCGTGGCGTTGCTCGGCTCAGTCAGCGGCTCGATTACGCATCTTGCTCCGCCCGTCGCGGGAACGAATACGATTACGGACCCTGCGGCAACTGGGACGACTTCGCTCGCGGCTGTTGAGAACTGCGGCAGCACTCACGGCGAAACGCAGCCGTGCGCTCGGTCCTTGGAAACTCTACCGATTATTGTGTGGAGTACTGCGAAATTGAATTCGACGACATCGCAGTCCATTACAAAACTGCCGTTCACCGACGCGCTTTTTTCGTGTACCGGCTCAGATGAAACAACGCCGGCGGGCATCGTGTCTTTCAGCTCCTACAAATCCGATTCGGTAATTATCCGTGAAACGAATGGAGAAACTACGGATCGGCTCCGCTATGTTTGTGTAGGGCATTAGTAGCACACGCTTCAGAGTCTGCGTGAGAACCCGGTTTTGGATCATGTAGCGCCCGCCTTCAGGCGGGCATCTGCTTGATTCCAAAGTGCCCACCTGAAGGCGGGCGCTACAAAAACGCGTCGATTTTGAGTTCTCGCACAGACTCTGAAGCCTGTGGATTTTAGGCCTTGCAAGAAATAAAGTGCTTGAAGGTTTGGCCCTTGCTAGTTCTAAACCCCGCAGGCTGAATAGGCTACGGAAAAAGTACTTTTGTCATCCCGAGCGAAGCGAAGGATCTGCTTTTCTTTTCGACTTCCAAGAAAAAGCAGATTCCTCGGGCAAACACCGCCCTTCGGAATGACACGGGGTGAGTTTTTCGCAGCATGTGAAGCCCGCGCCACCGCCGAGTTTCGTCTTGCGACGGTTTGGGCAATCCTGTAATCTGGTGAACATGCAGCTTAGAATCCATCCCGCAGGGGCTTGCGCATATTGTTGTGGCCCATTAGATTGTGGCGCTTGCCTGGGAGCAGGGTGGAAAGGGTAGTCACGCCGGCGCAAAGTTTCGAGACTAGCCAGACTGGCTCAGACTGTTAACGACGCGCACCCACCACCTGAGGAAACGGTCGGTGGGTTTTGTCGTATCTGGCGCCTGCGAGCGTCCAATTTGGAAGTTGCAGAGGACACTGGTAGGACAGGCTTCAGCCTGTCTGGTTTTGAACTTTTTAGAGGCAGCAAGAGTCAAAAGAAGACAGGCTGAAGCCTGTCCTACTTGAGCGCATATAAGAATCGATATCGATGGCTGACACATCCAACGGAACTATGAACACAACCACCGCGAATGCGGCGAGCGAGCGGGCCGCGCTGCTTACGCCGCAAAAAATCAACTACTTGCGCGCACTCGAGGCGGAGAGCATTCACATTTTGCGCGAGGCTGTCGCGGAATTTGCTCGCCCGGTGATGTTGTACTCGATCGGAAAAGATTCTTCGGTGATGTTGCGGCTTGCGCAAAAGGCTTTCTTTCCGGGAAAGATACCGTTTCCGCTGCTGCATATCGATACCAGCTATAAATTCCCGGAGATGGTTGAGTTTCGCGATCGCTATACGCGTGAGATTGGCGCGGAATTGATCGTGCACAAGAATCAGGAAGCGCTGGATGCGGGCGCGAACCCGTTTGTGCTGGGCACGCAGAAATGCTGCGGCCTGCTGAAAACCAAATCGCTGCTTGACGCTTTGGCTGAGGGCGATTTTACATGCGCGTTTGGCGGCGCGCGGCGCGACGAAGAAAAATCGCGAGCCAAGGAACGCGTCTACTCCTTCCGCGATTCGTTCGGGCAATGGGACCCGAAAAATCAGCGGCCTGAGCTGTGGAACATATTCAATTCGCGCATCAACAAGGGCGAAAGTATTCGTGTGTTTCCGCTCTCCAACTGGACCGAAGCGGACGTATGGTTTTACATTTACCTTGAAAATATTCCCATCGTGCCGCTGTATTTCGCGCGCGAACACAACGTGGTGATCCGTGGCGGGTCGATCGTTGTGGCCTATGACAAGTGGGATTTGCTGCCGGGGGAGAAGACGCAGCGCATGGTGGTGCGCATGCGC
>DATAPT010000359.1:0-3066 GCA_036265065.1 Candidatus Acidiferrales bacterium
TGCAATCTTTTTAAGATTCATAGATTTAGATCGCTCCCCGGGAAATACGAACCCGGCCAATGTCTAAATTACGGCAGTAAACGACGATGGTTAACGTTTCAATATTACCTTCCTATGGAATTCTGAGGCGGAGTGAATTGAAGCAAGGTGCGGTGAGAATTAACCTTGGCAGCCAATGAATCCACGCGTGATTCCGTCTAGCCCGTAAGAAAAAAACGTTTGGGGAGCCACGCTGGGTCAAATGGAAGTCGGAACTGGAACCCCCGAAGACCATTCGCTCATGGGGTATGCGCGGCCACAATCCAGACAAGCCGTGGTTGCGAAATTTGCCGAGCAATGTGGGCAGACCGCTTGCGATTGAAAGGTGTCAAACGGTTTCGCGCAAGTGGAACATCGCCAGTAATCTCCCAAAGGTGGTGACGTCTTGCAGGAAGGGCAGGAGTATTCAGGATGCCGCTGTAATTTGGCGAGCCGAAGCAAGACGCGTGCCTTTTTCATCCCTTGCCAGCAGTTCATAAACACATACGCGGACAAAATGCCAAGCCAAATCGATTGTGACTTCAGTGCAAAGATTGCCAGCCCGGCCACTCCCACAAATCCTACGACCGTCGCGGCCATCAGGCTGTAAGCGCGGCCCATTACGTACCACAGCAGGGCCCGCAGAATTTGGCCGCCGTCCAACGGATAAATGGGAAGCAGATTAAAAATCAGCAGGCCGATATTGATAATCGCGACCGATTTAAGAAGCAACATGCCGTTTGGCATCGACTGCGCTAATCCCATCATGCGAATCGTACGGCCGGCAATTACGAGAACAGGAATGAGAGCAACATTTACCAGGGGACCTGCGGCAATGCTCCATAGCGTGGCGCCGGGCCGCTGGGGAGGATTGACATACGCAACGCCGCCGAGCGGCCACAGCACGATTTGATTCGCATCTCCGCCAACCTGACGGCATGCGAGGGCATGCCCAAACTCGTGCAGCATCACGATTACGAAAAGAGCAAGATACTCCAGGATATTCCAGATGACAGAGTCATACGCCCTTTGGCGGTCGCTGATCTCAAAAGCTGCCACCAAAAACCATGACCAGTGAAGGTATAAATCAATGCCCTTGAATTGAAAAATCCGAATCGCATTTTGGCGGACGCCAATCATAAGGGAGACCTCTCCCCAATCAAGGGAATTTCTACCGGAGTTTTTGCGGCGCTGCAGAATAGCATGCATATATAAATTAAGTATATAACTATGCTCGGATGGCTGTGTTTTGCACGTTGGCGCTCATTGGCCAATTGAGTACGGCATGCAGATAGCCTTGTTTGACGAGTATTTAACCCTCTGTTAGATTGAAAAGCGAAGTGGGAAATTTGCATCGCGATTCTTTTACGCTGTCTGCCAACCTTAGTTGTAAAGAAAAACCTCACATCGACCGCGGGAGGCAACATGACGACCAGCGCCATTTCCGGAAGCCACAAAAACCTGATAAACGGCGAATGGGTGGACGCGCGGCGGGGCGGCGTGTTTGAAAATCGCAATCCCGCCCGTACGAGCGAGCTGGTGGGAATTTTTCCATCTTCAACTTCGGAAGACGTGGACGATGCCGTGGACGCGGCGAAGAATGCTTTCAAAAAATGGCGCCTGTTTCCCGCGCCACGCCGCGCAGAGATTTTGTATCGCGCCGCGGAAACCCTGGTGAAGCGCAAGGAAGATTTGGCGCATGAAATGACGCGAGAGATGGGCAAGCCATTATCCGAAACGCGTGGCGATGTGCAGGAAGCCATCGACATGACGTATTACATGGCGGGAGAGGGCCGCAGGCTTTTCGGCCAGACTGTCCCATCGGAATTGCCCAATAAATTTGCGATGTCCGTGCGCGATCCGCTGGGCGTCGTGGGGATGATCACGCCGTGGAATTTCCCGATGGCCATACCTTCCTGGAAAATTATGCCCGCTCTGATTTGCGGCAACACAATTGTGATCAAACCGGCCGAAGACACGCCGCTTTCCACCTACAATCTGGTGCAAATTCTAATTGAGTCAGGCTTGCCGCCCGGCGTGCTGAATATCGTCGCGGGAATGGGGCCGGACGCGGGCGCGCCGCTGATCACGAATCCCGGAGTGTCAGCGGTAAGTTTTACGGGTTCCACGGAAACAGGCCGCATCGTGAGCCAGGCTTGCGCGCCCACATTTAAGCCGTGCCACCTCGAAATGGGCGGCAAAAACATCATGATCGTGATGGACGATGCCAACCTCGAACTCGCCGTCGAAGGCGCGGTGTGGGGCGGATTCGGCACCAGCGGCCAGCGTTGCACGGCTGCCAGCCGTGTCGCGGTGCACGCGAAAATTTATAAGGAATTTTTAAAACTGTTCACCGAGCGGACGCGCTCCTTAAAACTTGGCGACGGACTCGATCCAAAAACAGATGTGGGGCCCGTAGTCAACGAAACGCAACTCCTCACCGTGATGAAGTATGTGGAAATCGGCAAGAACGAAGGCGCGCATTTGGCCGCCGGAGGGCATCGCGCGGAATCCGGCGCGCTCGCGAATGGATGGTTTCACGAGCCCACAATTTTCAGCGATGTCGATGCAAAAATGAAAATCGCGCAAGAGGAAATTTTCGGCCCCGTCGTGGCCATGATTCCGTTTTCATCGTTGGATGCGGCCATCGAAATTGCCAACAATGTGAAATACGGCCTGTCTGCCTCCATCTACACGCGCAATGTGAATCAGGCGTACCAGGCGATGCGCGATCTGCAAACCGGAATCGTATACGTGAATGCTCCCACTATCGGCGCGGAAATTCAGCTGCCCTTCGGCGGAACAAAGGGAACAGGAAACGGTCACCGCGAAGCCGGAACCGCCGCCATCGATTTTTACTCCGAATGGAAAACCTTGTACGTGGATTATTCGGACAAATTGCAGCGCGCCCAGATCGATACCCCATAGCCTTAAGTGGCATAGGCTTCAGCCTGTGCGGTTTTAGTCCAAGCAATGCCCAAAGCCCACAGGCTGAAGTGGGGTGAACCCCTCAGTTGAGACAATTTAGAACTAGCACACTTGCCATTC
>DATAPT010000360.1:0-1851 GCA_036265065.1 Candidatus Acidiferrales bacterium
CGCATTGCCTAGCCGCTCTTCACTCAACCCATCGTGATATTCCCACGCGTTATCGAAAAGAGTGACGCCGTGATCAAGCGCTTTAGCGACTATTTCGTTGACAGCTTGGTCGGTCTCGGCCGAGCCGAGATGATAGCCACCCAGCCCTAACGCAGATATTTCAACGCCAGTTTTTCCAAGTTGCTTTTTCGGAACCACGCCCGAAGGAGTTTCTTGTGATTTTTGTTCTTGTTGCGCCATACTGCCTCCGGGAATAAGAGGTGCAGCGCTCAATACAGCGGCACCTTTCAAAAATCTTCGTCGATTGAATTCCAGCCTGGAAACCAAACTTGCCTCCTAAAGCTGCTTCTCGGGAAAGGGATGACCGGTATTTTCCTGAGCGCCTAACATATCTTTGACTTCCGATTGTTTTGTATCAAGCGGGAATCCATGTGCAAGACGTGCCTCCGGATTGTCGAACCTCAAAGAGAGTTTGTAGAGTTCGAATCGGCCATCTGCGGCGTACTCTTTGCAGCGATTCCGCAGCTCGTCCATTTCAGCCGGAGACATCGGCGTGAAGTTTTGTGCGATCCGCAAATTTTGGTGCAGCACTTCCAAACTGTCGATTCCGGTGATCGTCGTAGTTACCGGTAAGCTCATGGCATAGCGTAGAGCCTCCTCGACAGTGAGGGCACCTGCCTTGATTGGCTCGCCGTGACCGCTCAGCGGCTTCATTCCGAGTGCAGCAATTCCGCGTTTGTTCAATTCTGGCAATACTTTCCGTTCAAAACTTCGCGTGAAGCTGGAATCGAAAGCGTTTAGCGGCATCTGCACCGAGTCAAATGGGAAGCCTGTGTTCAGCATCCTCGTATGCACGTCAGGATTGTGGTGACCGGTAAATCCGACAAAACGCACCTTGCCGTCTTTCTTGGCTTTCGCCAGAGCTTCCGCAGCGCCATTTGGGCGAATGAACAACTCCGGATCATTGTCAAAAGCCATCCCATGCACCTGCCATAGATCGAGATGGTCGGTTTGCAAACGGCGCAACGATTCTTCAAGCATTTCGAGGGCTAAGCCTGCGTCGCGGCCATGAGGACAGGTCTTCGTCATTAGAAAAACTTTGTCGCGGCGGCCTTTTAGACCTGCGCCCATCCAGATCTCGGTTTTTCCCCGGCGATACTCCCAGCAGTTATCATAAAAAGTAATTCCTCCATCCACTGCTTCGTGGATGATGCGAACCGCAGTCTTCTCATCTGGCGCATCGCCGAGGTGGTGCCCACCAAAACCCAGGATAGAAATTTTTTCGTCTGATTTGCCGAATTGTCGAACCGGAATACTTTCACTCGAAGTTTGCTGCATTGCATGTGCTCTCTAACACAAACGTTTATCAGCCGCGTTGGATGCAGGCGGGTTACGGGGGGTTGACGGGAATAAAATTCTTAAAGTACACACACTTGCCACCTGTCCTCTCTGGGGATTCCCGTCTTTTGACTTCGGCCGTTTCACGTATAATCAAGACTTCTTCGACATGAGCTATCAGGTTCTCGCCCGTAAATACCGGCCTCAAAATTTCTCCGAAGTGATTGGGCAGGAGCACGTCACCCGAACCCTGAAGAATGCTCTGGAACAGGGCAGAATCGCTCATGGATACATCTTCAGCGGCCATCGTGGAATTGGGAAAACCACGGTTGCGCGAATCCTTGCGATGGCATTGAACTGTCGATCATCCGACAAACCCGTGACTGAGCCTTGCGGAATATGCGAGTCTTGCACCGAAATTCGTGCCGGAAATGCCGTAGACGTTATAGAAATCGATGCTGCTACGAATCGCGGCATCGATGAAATCAGGGAATTGCGGGAAGCTGCCCGTTA
>DATAPT010000361.1:0-1817 GCA_036265065.1 Candidatus Acidiferrales bacterium
ATGCGCTATTGGCGCTGATGCTTTTTCAGGCGGCACGCCTGCCCGCGAGAACCGACGCGCTGGGGGATTTGCTGCTGCTTGAGGAGCAAGATCGCAGCTTGTGGGACAAACCGATGATCCACCTGGGCCTGCTTCATCTGGAACAGGCGGCGCGGGGCGATCATATTTCCACATACCATCTGCAAGCCGAAATTGCCGCGATGCATTCAACCACAGAGCAATCCACTCAAACCAATTGGGAAAATATTTTGGAGTTATACGATTTGTTGTGGGAAAAGCTGCCGACCCCCGTGGTCTTGATTAATCGGGCAGTGGCCATCGCGCAAGTCAAAGGACCCGCCTCCGGCCTGAAGGCCTTGAAGGCAATTCCAATTGACGCGCAGCTCGAACGCTACCCATTTCTCCACGCGGCGGAGGGCGAATTTCATCGCCAGCTTGGAAACTTTGCGCAAGCGGAAATTTCATTTCTCAAGGCGCAGGAGTTTGCGCGCACCGAGCCGCAGCAGCGATTTTTGTTGCGAAAACTGGAAGCTGTGCGTGCCGGCGAAAAGAAACAGTAACGAATAAGCTCTGATTAAAAAATGCCCGCGAAAAAAAACCGTCCACCGCACTTTCCAAGCGGAAGGCAATGCGGATGGCCCCCTGTCACCATCTTTTCTTTTCTTCCTGGGCTGATTTTCGATTATTGTAGGGGCAGCATCATGGAGGTGAGACGTGGCTGTTCGCATGTGTCCGCATTGCGCAACGGAAATTTCAGCTCCCAATTCCGTGGCTCGCTCGAATGACATGGAGTGCCCGAAGTGCGAGGCGCGGCTCGAAGTCGCTTCCGGATCGCGCACCATATCCACTCTCTGCGGGCTGGCTGCCGGGACGATTGCCTGGCGGCTATCTTCCGCCCTGCCTGGGGACATAGGCGCAGTTCTGCCAACACTCTACGCATTCCTCGCGTTCGGCATTGTCTCGGCGCTAGTGATGATGTTCACGGCCAATTTGCGTAATGCTCCGGCGGTACCGGTTCCCGCCCCGGCGCATGAGCCGAGCGCTGGCTCACATGGGAGCGGCAGCCACGGCAGCGACCATCACTAAGAGTCGCAGTTCCGATTTGAAGCTTTCCTATCTGATAGTAAATGCTGGACATACACCGAAGTACTAATCACTTTGACACCATCGTACTATTGTCTGCCTGCCCGGCTTTTAGCCATACTTTTATCATGGCACGGTATTCCGATCTATTAGGCCGCCGCATCGTGGTTACGTACCGCGCCGGTGACATTCTCCTACCCGCTACGGGCAACCTGGCTGCCGACTCAGGCAAGTCCATTTTCCTTGAAGAAAGTTATAAGCAGCGCGGCAACCTCAAGACTTTCCGTTGGGAAATTCCGTACATGTGCATCGTGGAACTGAACGAGTGCCCCGAAATGCCCAAGGCTTCCGCCTCTGTCGTTGAGCAGCGAGAAACCTCCGAAGATGACGCGAGAGTTCCTGGAACGTTGGAATTCAAGAATCGCCTAGCCTAAACTTTTTTTCCTCAGTCGATTTTCATCCGGTTCCGGACCGATCTCCTGTAAACTTTTGACTTCGTGAGTAACCAGAAATTCAATTGCCTGGGAGGAATTTCGCTATGAAGCCGTCGGTTGGATTAATCGGATTGGGATTGATGGGCCGTCCTATGGGCGCAAATTTATTGAAAGCTGGCCACGAACTCACGGTGTGGAACCGCACCGCCGCGCGCGCGGATGATCTGGTGGACCAGGGCGCGAGACGAGCCGGCTCGCCGAGCGAAGTTGCCGCAGCATCCGACGTGGTCATCACGATCG
>DATAPT010000362.1:0-2447 GCA_036265065.1 Candidatus Acidiferrales bacterium
CCGTTTCCGCATCATCCGCCGTCACTGCATTCAGCCGCTCCGGTCACGTGGAAAAATAGTCGCGCGCCAGATTGTAGACGAAAATTTCGGAGAGGGCGCCCGCTTCGCCGTTATTCGTCTCAAACATGCCGGGCAACGAACGCGATTGAGAATCTTTCGCGAGGGTTAACTCCTCCGGCTTCATTTGCGTATCCATCATGCGGTGGATTTCTTTCAGGATTTCCGTCACCGCTGGCGCCGTGACATCCGTGCGAATCCCGCCGCCCACCGCAAAATATCCAAGCGAGCGCCGGTACACGAAGGAAGAACCCGCGCCGTACGTGTAGCCATGCTCCTCGCGAAGATTCAGATTGATGCGGCTGGAAAAAAGCCCTCCCAGTTCGGAGTTCATCACCTCAAGCGACGGATAATCGGGCGTCGCGCGGTCCACGCCCATTTCCAGCAGCCGCACCATGGTTTGCTGAGCGCCCGGGCGATCCACGATCACGATTTTCGCCTTCGTCGATTCCAGATCGCCGACGCTCGGCTTCGAGATTTCGCCGGCTTTCCACGCTCCAAATTTACTTTCGGCCAGGGTTTTCAAATCATCGACCGGAATATTTCCGGAAACTACGAGCGCCGCATTATTGGGCACGTAATTTTTCTTCCAGAAATTCACCATGTCGTCGCGCGTCATCGCTTTTATGGACGCTTCATTACCGGAATTGGCATATCCAAACGGGCTTTTGGGCCCGAAGAGCGCGGACACGCCGACACGCGCCACCACCGTTTCCGGGTCGGATCGCTCGTCCGTGAAAGCGGCGAGCCGTGATGCGCGGCGGCGCTCGACTTCGTCAGAAGGAAAAGTGGGATGCAAAACAATGTCCGAAATCAGATCGAGCACACCGGGAAAGTTTTTCGTGAGCGAACTCGAACCCACGCTGGACGCATCCATACTCGCGCTGGAAGAAAGAGTCGTCCCCAGGAGCGCAACTTCATCCGCAATCTGCGTCGCGTTTCGCGCTTGGGTTCCCTGCTGCAGCATGTTCGATGTAAAACTCGCGAGTCCCGGCTTGTCGATTGGATTCGCTCCGCTGCCCGTCTTAAAAACAAGGTCTGCCGCAACCACGGGCAGCCCCGTGCGATAGTGGTAGTACACAGTCAGCCCGTTGGTAAGTTTAAAGATTTCGGGAAGCGGTAGATTTAATTCGTGCGCAGGGCCAGCCGGCGGCGGATTATCACGCCACGCAGCGTCGGCATTCACTGATTCTCCTCCTGTGCTCTGTCCCTTTTGCACATTTTTTGGCGTCGGGACATCCGGCCCCAAATCCGGCTTGCCCGGAATTCCGTCCACAACCACGCGCGCGTTGGGTTTCAGTTTTTCCTGCGCAAATGCCCGCACTTGTTCTGTGGTCTCCGCCTCATATCGATGCACGTCCTGCCGGAAATAATCCGGGTTTCCGAGATAATGGTTGTACTGATTCAACCGGTCGGCAACGCCTCCAAAGCCTCCGAGTCGTTCGAGCCCTTGAATCATTTCCGTTTCGATTCCGTTTCGCGCACGATCCAATTCCACTTGCGTGGGGCCATCTTTACGGAACGCTGCTAACTCTTCATCGACCGCTTTTTCCATTTCCGCGGCTGTGTGTCCGGGCCGCGCGGTGACTTCAATTTCAAACACCGACCCGAGAGTCAAAGATTGCTGCGACGCACTGACGTCCAGAGCAATCTGTTTGTCGTAGACCAGTTTTTTATACAAGCGGCTGGACTTCCCTCCGCCCAGGATGGCTGAAGCCAGATCGGCATCTGAATCACCCGGCTTAAAAATGGGAGGCGTGAGCCAGGCCATGTAAACGCGCGGCAGTTCCACCTGATCGTGAATCACAGCGCGGCGCTCCGCCGTGATCGGCGGCGTGACGGCGGCAATTTTCGGCACGGGCGCGCCGCGCTTCAACGGCCCAAAGTATTTTTCCACCCATTGCCTGGCTTGCGCGGGATCGAAATCTCCGACGATGGCCAGACTCGCATTGTTAGGCGCGTAATACAGCTTGAAAAAGTTTCGGACATCTTCCAGCTTCGCAGCCTGAATATCCGCATGCGAGCCCATCACGTCGGCGTGGTACGGATGATTTTTGGGAAACAGCAGATGGAACACCCCCTCTTCCACGGTTCCGTAAGGGCTGTTCTCAATATTCTGGCGGCGCTCGTTACGCACGACATCTTGCTGGTTCGTCAAGCTGGCCTGATCCAGTTTGTCGGGCAGATATCCCATGCGATCGGATTCCAGCCACAGTGCGAGTTCCAGTTGGTTGGAAGGAAGCGTTTCGAAATAATTGGTGCGATCAAAATCGGTCGTGCCATTCAGGTCCGAAGACCCAGCAGCCTCCAGAAAACGGATGTGGGCATTGCCGGGAACATGCTTCGAACCCTCGAACATCATGTGTTCGAACAGGTGTGCGAATCCCGTG
>DATAPT010000363.1:0-5737 GCA_036265065.1 Candidatus Acidiferrales bacterium
GAGCTGCACGTCGCACCCCGCGAAAGTAAGCTTCGTGAACCGCGCGGTCTCCAGCGCCGCTTGAATGTTTTGATTAAAATCTACTACGTGTGAAACGAATTGCGCGTGCGCTAGCGCCTGGTTCCATCCCCCCATGATTCCGAATGCGATTCGAACCTGATCTTTTTCCATGAACGCCGGAATAATCGTGTGCAGCGGCCGCTTGTGTCCGGCTATCACGTTCGGCGATGCGAGATCCAGACTGAACAGCGCGCCGCGATTATGTAAAACGAAACCGGTACCGTCCGCCACGAGGCCCGAGCCGAATTCCGAATAGTTCGACTCAATAAAGGAAACCATGTTGCCTTCGCGATCCACGACGCTGAGGTAAGTCGTGTCGCCCGCGCTTGGGACGGGCGTGCCGGGAGCGACTTCGCAATTCGCATTGTCCATGTCGATTAATTTTGCGCGCTCAGCGGCATATTGTTTGGAAAGCATTCCGCTAACCGGAAGCTTCGCGAATTTGGGATCGGCGATATAACGCAGCACGTCGGCGTACGCCAACTTTTTCGCTTCGATCTGCACGTGCAACGCGCGTGCGGTATTCAACCCGTACGAATGCAGGTCGAATTGCTCCATGATGTTGAGCATTTCGAGCGCGCCAATTCCCTGCACGTTCGGCGGCATTTCGTAAACGGTCCACCCGCGATACGTGGTGGAAATCGGCTCGGCCCACTCACTCGAATAATCCGCGAAATCTTTTGCCGCGAGTGTCCCGCCGTGCCGCGCAGACATCGCCAGAATGCGCTTGGTAATTTCTCCACGATAAAAAGCGTCG
The DNA here is from genome assembly GCA_036265065.1 of Candidatus Acidiferrales bacterium. GTDB lineage: Bacteria > Acidobacteriota > Terriglobia > Acidiferrales > UBA7541 > Palsa-360. The sequence continues at coordinate 818 of DATAPT010000363.1, forward strand.
CGGCCGCCCTGCGCAATTTGGCGCAAGGACCAAGCGAGATCGGGATTGTGAACAATTTCGCCGAGGCGAGGGGCACGATCGGATATCAGAAACGTCTTCGCAGCCGCCTCGTTCTCACGCAAGAGATCGACGCTCGACGCGAAGTGCTGCGCGATCCACTCCGTAACCGGGTAGCCGTCGTCGGCAATTTGAATTGCCGGAGCCAGCACCTCATTCATTTTCTTTTTTCCGAACCGATCAAGCAGCTTCTGCCATCCATCGACCGAGCCCGGAACCGTGACAGGCTCGATGCCATGCGCCGGCATTTCACGCAAACCCTTTTGGCGCAGCCGCTCCGCCGATTGCGCGGCGGGAGCCCAGCCGCTGGCATTCAATCCAGAATATTTTCCACTCTTCGCGTCATAGACAATCGCGAACAGGTCGCCGCCAATCCCATTCCACATCGGCGCGACAACCGTCATCACCGCGTGCGCCGCAATCGCCGCATCCACCGCGTTCCCGCCGCGCTCGAGTATTGCTGCACCCGCTTTCGACGCCAGCGGAGACTCCGTGGCCACGATCCCGCCCTGCGAAATGACCATCGAGCGTGCCTGACTGCGATCCTGTGCCCTTGCGTTCTCCCGAATGATCCCAAATACAAAAATTATTGCGAGCAAGATCACAACAATTTGTTTTTTGTTTTTGCGCATAAGTTTAGTCGCGTCGTGGCCAGCACAATCGGTCACAGCAAGTGCTTCCCGTCTGCAGAAACCCCGATCCATTTAGGACGTGAACCAGTTCTAATTTCGTTGCAACTTTTTCGTGGCGATCACCCAAACAAATGCCGCGATTATACCGCCACAATGCGCGCAAGTCCCAGATGAAGTAGCCAGCAGCCCGCTGCTGTAGCCCGCCTCTTCAGAGGCGGGGGTTTAAATGATGTCCTGCCCAAACCTGAAAATAGGGCGCCGAAGTTTGCACACCGGCTCTTAGCTCCGGGCACGTTCGCAAAACAGGGAATTTGGGTCACACTTTCATTTAAAGCCTCGCCTCTGAAGAGGCGAGCTACAATAAACCGCACGCGAAAATCTGACTCCTGTAGGAAAACAAATGGAAATCAACGGCTGGAATGAACGCTACCAATCGCGCGAACGCGCCGCAGAAGATTTCAACGCCGAGCCTACTCCGTTACTCGTGGCCACCGCGTCAAATCTCACGCCTGGCAAAGCGCTCGATCTAGCTTGCGGCACAGGCCGAAACGCTCTCTGGCTCGCGGAACGCGGATGGAATGTCACCGCCGTAGACGGAGCCTCCGCGGCCATCGAAATTCTGCAAACGCGTGCTGCGGAACGCAGCTTAAAAATAAATGCAATCGTCGCCGACCTGGAAAAAATGAAATTTGAAATTGAGCCCTCGCGCTGGGATTTCATCGTCATCTGTTACTACCTGCAGCGAAATCTTTTTGAGCCCGCCAAGCTCGGCATCGTTCCCAGCGGCCTGCTGCTTTCGATCGTCCACATTACAGAACCTGGAGAAGAAGAAAGCCCCTTCCGCTTGTGTCCCGGCGAGTTGAAAAAATATTTTGCGGGTTGGGAAATTCTTCATTATCACGAAGGAAAAGCAAGCGACGCGGCTCATCGCCGCGCCGTCGCCGAAATTGCAGCCAGAAAACCACTGCAATCGTAAATCACAAATAAACGAACCCTATTTGCTTAGCGTGTCAGCAATCGCCCTGCCCACAACTTGCGTGCTGGCTTTGCCGCCAAGGTCAGGAGTCAGATATTCGGGCTTGGTGAGCACTTCTTCGATGGCGCGCTCAATCGCGGCCGCAGCCGCCGGTTCGCCAAAATGGTCGAGCATCATCGCGGCGGACCAGATTTGGCCGATGGGATTGGCAATATTTTTCCCGGCGATGTCCGGAGCGGAACCATGCACTGGCTCGAACATCGATGGATGTTTCTTCTCCGGGTTCAAATTCGCTGAGGGAGCAATGCCGATGGAGCCGACCACGGCGGGCCCGAGATCGGAAAGAATATCGCCAAAAAGATTCGAGCCGACGACGACATCGAACATTTGCGGGCGGCGCACAAAATGCGCCGTCAAAATGTCGATGTGATATTGGTCGACGCGAATATCCGGATATTGCGCGGACATGGCGGCAAAGCGCTCATCCCAGTAGGGCATGGTGTGGATGATGCCGTTCGATTTTGTGGCGGAGGTGACGTGCGACTTGCGTTTGCGCGCCAGCTCGAAGGAGAAGCGCATGATGCGATCGACGCCGCGCCGCGTGAAGATGGTCTGCTGCATGGCCATCTCTTCGGGCGTGTCATTGTAAATTCGCCCGCCGATGTTGGAATATTCGCCTTCCACATTCTCGCGCACCACGCAGAAATCGATTTCGCCGGGTTTCGCGTTCTTCAACGGCGAATCGACTCCCTTCAGCATTTTTACCGGCCGCAAATTGACATATTGATCGAAGCTGCGGCGGATCGGAATGAGCAAACCCCACAGCGAAATATGATCTGGCACGCCGGGATAGCCGACGGCGCCAAGAAAAATGGAGTCAAATGGCTGCAACTGCGCAAGCCCGTCGTCGGGCATCATCTTTCCGGTCCTGGCGTAGGTCTCACAGCTCCAGTCAAAATGTTTGAACGAATAATCGATTCCGAATTTCTTGCCCGCCGCCTCCAGCACGCGCAATCCTTCCGGCACAACTTCCTTTCCGATTCCATCTCCCGCAATCACCGCGATCTTATAGGTTTTCATTTGTAAAATGCCCGCTCCCCGTTTTTATTTTTAGTGAATTCATTATTCAATTTTTCCAACCTGCGTCTTCCACAATTCCCACGGCCGCCCAACTGTTGCTTCCACAATCGCCTGCGCTTTGGCCGCTTCGCCCGGCGTCAGAACTTTAATTGTTCCCAGCTTCATGGCATCGGCCTGCACCCGCGCATTCGTCTGCGTGTAAATTGCGCGGTACACGACGATCGGCGTGGACTCCGCCACGGCCACAAATCCATGGCCGCGAATGAGTGCGACGCCGCTATTGCCCAACACTTTGGCCAGCGCATCGCCAAGCTTGTTGTCGCGGATCAGCATATCCGTGTCGCCAAATTCTCCGTGAGTATCGAAAATTGGCGCGCCTAATCTGAGGAATGCGCTGACGTGATAAATGGGAAGAAGAGTTGTGCCCGTAACGCTGTAAGGAATGATATCCGGGGAGTGGCTATGCACCACGGCCTTCACATCCGGGCGCACGCGATAGATCGCCGCATGAATGTACCGCTCGACGTAGGAGTTGCGGCTGCGCGCATCCACCGGTTCGCCATTGCGGTCATATTCCATTACGTCATTCGCCGTCACGAGTCCCGGCGCCATGCTTCGCGCCATCAGAAAATGGCTCGGGTCCTTGTCGCTTCGCGCGCTCACATGCCCAAATCCGTCCAGCACGGATTGCGCAAACAATATGCGGTTGGCGTAGACGAGGTCTTCAATCAGCTTGGGGTCATTGGCCAGCGATGCTGCGGCTTGCGGCGCAGGGCGCGGCGCGGAAAGGACAATCCCACAACAAAGGGCCGCGCATACTGCCACTATCATCCCAATTCTGAATCGCGACATAATGCTCCTTCCGCAGGGCGCGCGCATCCGTATTTCTCGGAGAATATAAGATGTTATACGGTTTCGTAAATTGTACCAAGTTCGCCGCCTGGTTTTGAAATAAATCGTCGATCTTCATCATCAGCAATCGACCGTTACGCCGATACATCCGCTCGAACTTCGCGCTATACTCTCTCATTAAAATATTTGGAGGAAAATTTATGTTTACGCGGCGTGAAATTGTGAAAGGCGCAGTGATCGCGGGAGCGGCCGGCCTCGCCTGGAGGCCAGACTTGAGCATTGCCAGCGCTTCACAGCCATCAACCCCTGTAAATTTCGATGTCCCCGAAGGCGCCTGCGATTGCCACGTGCATACGTTCGATCCGCAACATTTTCCGTACTCGCCTACTCGTCCCTACACCCCGGAGCCGGTTTCTGTTGGCGAACTGCAATCCCTGCACAAAGCGCTGCACATGAGCCGCGTGATTGTCGTGCAAACCACGGTCTACGGCACAGACAATGCGGGCGCGCTCGACGCGATGAAAAAACTTGGCCCGCGTGCGCGCGGCGTCGCCGTGATTGACGAAAAAACTCCTGAGTCCGCGCTGGATGAAATGGATCGCGCCGGCATGCGCGGCATTCGACTGAACCTCGAAACCGCGGGAGAGACAGACCCCGCCGCCGGGCGCAAACGTTTTCAGGCAGCCGTCGAAAGAATTAAAAATCGGAAGTGGCACATTCAAATTTACGCGAGGCTTTCAGTGATTGAAGGAATCAAGGATTTGGTCGCGGCAGCGCCAATGCCTGTGGTTTTCGATCACTTCGGCGGAACGCAAGCGGCGCCGGGCGTCGAGCAGCCTGGTTTCAATTCCCTGCTAGGACTGCTGAAGAGCGGCAGAGCTTATGTGAAAATATCCGCGCCCTATCGCAGTTCCACGCTGGCTCCTGATTATCAGGATGTCGCGACGATTGCCAAGGCGATGATCGCCGCCAATCCTCAGAGAATTTTGTGGGGCAGTGACTGGCCTCACCCGGGAATTCCCGTGCCAGGACGCAGCAATTCCGAAATCACTCCATTTTTCAAAATCGACGATGGCCAGGTGCTGAATTTGCTTCCGAAGTGGGTGCCCGACGCGGCAACGCGCAAAACAATCCTGGTGGAAAATCCCGCGAAGCTCTACGGTTTCTGAAGTGCATTAAGTGGCACAGGCTTCTGGGGTGAACCCCTCAGTTGAGACAATTTAGAACTAGCACACTTGCCATTCCATGGATTTTGCTTTTCATACTGCCCCTTCCCTTACATTATGGCGCCCAGCTGGTGAAGCGGAGGCGAGCTCTGCTGGA
>DATAPT010000364.1:0-1503 GCA_036265065.1 Candidatus Acidiferrales bacterium
TTTCCTCCCGAGTCTTTTTGTTGACGATTACATATTCGCCGGGGAACTGTTTCGCCAGAGCATGGACACGCTTCGTAGCCGACTTCACGTCTTTCGCTGCTTCAACCCAGTAAGCTTTCCCGTTGGGCTGCCTTTTCATAATTGCAATCTCCAGCGGAACATGCTCGAAATGTGTATTTGGCTTGCGCGCCGCCATCGTCTTTACCTCTCGTCCAAACCGTAGCAGCAGGGTGCTTATACGGGTTAACTCTTTTGGGAACCGCGCGTATCTGAATATTATTGCCAAAACCGTCAATCAAGGTGGCGACAATTTGTTTTTTCTTTCTTTTGCCGGATGCAAGCCGAGGCGTAATCGCTCGATTCATCTCGACTTTTTAGTTTAGCCTGCTTATTATTTTACTTTCAGGTCTCATTACGATTAGATACGATTGCGCTACGTTTGTGTAACCAACGTCCCCGCAGGGAGGATGCCTATGAGCGCGCGGATCAACAAAGCTGCGATGAATTTCAAGACAACGGCTCGGGTGGATGTCCCGCAAGGCCGGAACGGAAAGCACAAGCAAATCGTTTCCATGATTCTCAAGGACCTCGATCAGTTGGAAGAGGGATCTGCTCTCAAGATACCTTTAGCGAAATTAGCGGAGACGAAGGCGAAAGTGCGATCTGCACTGAATCGTGCAACTCGGAAGGCTGGACGCAATGTCGCGACCGCCACCGACGAACAGTTCCTGCACGTGTGGAACCAAACTCAGTAGGCTGAACGGCATCTTATCTTTTAACTCGAAATTGGCATGGTGAGTTGTGGTGCAGAAAATGGGCAAGAGCGTGACAAACAGATTTGTATCGTTTGTCGCGCTCTTGCCGGATTTGACGGGTTGCGAAAAAAATCCCTTCGGTCGTCGTTCCGAGCCCGCCTGCGACAGGCAGGTGAAGCGAGGAATCGCTCCCCAATGGAAATCCGAAAAAGAGGGATTCCTCGGCACGCAACGAACCTCGGATCGACGGCGTTTTGAATTTTCCGCAACCTATTGACACTCTGCCATCCCATCTATAGATCATGTGCGGTTAACGAGTGGGTGGAAACTTTTTGAACATTTTCTCGACAGTCTTGTTAAGTTTCTCCGCGGTCTTTTCGGGTTTCTCCGGCAAAGTTTCGGTCGCCATGCCACGCCACACAACCTGCTTCGTCCTGGTGTCAAACAGATCCACAATGAGTGTCCCGACAGTGTAAGATTCCGGGAAGGTGGTCGCCATTCCGCCACCAAAGCCTCGCCAGCCCCAGCCGCCGAACCCGGAATAGAATGTCTCTAGAGTATGCTCATCTCTGGTAGCTCCATTAGCGATGATACCCACGTCCGCGCCTGCCGTCACAAGTTGCAAGCCTTTGGCGGTCAGTTGTGCGTTGATTGCATCGACAACTCTGCGTTTCATTATAGGGTCGGCCATGTGGGGCTCTCTGATCCACATGAAGGTCTTGTATTGTGAGAAGTTGGCGGCATGATC
>DATAPT010000365.1:0-5895 GCA_036265065.1 Candidatus Acidiferrales bacterium
TCCTTGCATTTTTTTCTGGCCCAAACCCTTCGGAAGGCTTCATGATTTAATTGTGAACCACGAAAATATTCCACCGGCGCCGCTGTTTCCATCCCCAGTTGAATTTGACTGCGAAGTTTGCAGCGATCTTGAGGATGCGGAATCTCGCGAGTGGCTGGTGACGAATGGAATTGGCGGATATGCGTTCGGCACGATGGCTGGACTCCAGACGCGAAGTTATCACGGCCTTTTGATTGCGGCGCTTCATCCGCCTCTGGGCAGAACTTTGCTTGTGGCGAAACTCGATGAAACGGCGCGGTACGCATCCCGTGATTTTGCGCTCTCCACCAATCGCTGGGCGGACGGAACGGTTGATCCGCAAGGTTTTCGGAATACAGAGCATTTTCATCTGGAGGGGACTACTCCCGTCTGGACGTTCGCGCTGGCCGACGCGCTCGTGGAGAAGCGCATTTTCATGCGGTCCGGGGAAAATACTTCGTATGTGTTGTACCGGGTGATCCGCTCGAGCGCACCGGTTGAAATGTCCATCAAAGTGTTGGCTGACTATGCGGAGGAACATCGCGTCACCGTCGGACGCACGCAACCGATGAATGTAACGGCGATTCAGGACGGATTAAAAGTGGTGGCATTCGATGGCGCGACGCCATGTTTTGTGAGGAGCGACGCGGCGACGGCAACCCCCGCGGGCAATTGGTATCGCAATTTCGATCTCGCTGCTGAACGCGCGCGCGGGCTTCCTGATCACATGGATCATTTTTTTGCGGGAGAATTTCGAGCAACGATCGCGCCGGGAGGATCGTTGACGATTGTCGCCAGCACGGAAGCAAATGCGTCGCTGGATGGCGAGGCGGCGTTCGCGAAACGCCAGAGAGAATCCTCCGCATTGCTCGCTCAATTTAATGCGGCGAATGCTGCGGCAACAAAAGGAATTTCGCAGCTGCCTGCGCCGTTTGTGCAGCAGCTAGTGCTGGCTGCGGATCAGTTCATTGCCTCGCGCCCGCTGGACGGTGCGCCGAACGCAAAAACAATATTGGCGGGATACCCGTGGTTCAATGACTGGGGACGCGACGCGATGGTTGCGTTGCCGGGCTTGTGCGTGGTGACGGGGCGACCGTGGATTGCGCGGAATATTCTGCGAACTCTTTCCGGTTTTGTGAGCGAGGGCATGTTGCCCAATCAATTTCAGGGCGCGGGTATTGCGCCGGCTTATAACAGCGTGGATGCGACGCTGTGGTACTTCGAAGCCCTGCGGCAATATTTTGAAGCGACAAACGATATTGGCCTGCTGCACGAATTGTATCCCGTGCTCGATGAGATGATTGACGCTCACGCGCGCGGCACTCGCTATCACATTCATGTCGATCCCGCGGATGGATTGCTTTTTGCCGGCGAAGCTGGCGTGCAACTGACCTGGATGGACGCGAAGGTCAACGGGCATGTCGTGACTCCGCGAATTGGAAAACCAATCGAGGTCAACGCCCTGTGGTTGAATGCGACGGCGACGATGGGGCGATTTGCCCGCATCCTGGGCCGCAATGAAACGCGGTACGAAATGTTGAGGACAAGCGCGCGAGCGGGCTTCGCAAAATTCTGGAATGCTGAAAAACAATTTTGCTTCGATGTGATTGACGCTCCCGGAAGCGCGGACGGAAAAGAATCCGCTCTGCGTCCCAATCAGATTTTTGCTATTTCGCTACCGGAAACCGCGCTGGACGCAAAAAAGCAGCGCGCCGTGGTGGATGTTTGCGCACGCGAACTTTTAACTTCGTTCGGACTTCGCAGCCTTGGGCAAAACGAATCCGGATACCGGGGCCACTATGGCGGCGGAGTTGGAGAGCGGGACGGCTCCTATCATCAGGGCACCGTGTGGGGCTGGCTCCTCGGTCCGTTCGCTCTCGCCCATTTGCGCGTTTACGGAAATGCCCGGCAAGCCATGTCATTTTTGGAGCCGTTGTTTGAGCAAATTAAATCGGCGGGACTTGGGACGCTGAGCGAAATTTTTGACGGCGATCCGCCGCATGCGCCGAATGGATGCATTGCGCAAGCGTGGACAGTGGGAGAAACATTGCGGGCGTGGAGAAATATTGCGGTAGCGCGAGAAAAAGAAATTGGAAATTTTCAGAAGTGAGGCCTGGAAACGCCGTGGGATTTGAAGTGCGTTTCCAAGCCTCTTTTGATTCTGTGTGAGAGCTGCAGAACTGGAACTTCTGCGGCTAAACTTGACGCGGAAAAGTACTCTATTCTGTCATTCCGAGCGAAGCGAGGAATCTTCGATTTGACTATGAAGAAACAAAGAAAAGCAGATTCCTCGCTTCTCTCGGAATGACAGAGAATATTTTCCGCCAAATGAACCGATTATCGACGGAAACCGCGGAATCCGCCGTATCTGCCGTACCCACCATAAAATCCCAGGCCGACGTAGGGCGTTGGGTACCAACCGTAGGGATAGCCATATCCATACGGATAACCGTACGCGTAGGGATAACCGTAGTAAGACGCCGGTGGAGGTCCTTGATTATCCATGCGCTGCCGGTATTGGCGCGGATGCGAATCGAGGTCCGATTGAGACACGGGTTGAAACGCGAATTGACTATTTACTGTTGAAATGGTCACCGGATTTTGAAGTCTGAAAGACAAAATAGTTTCAGGGGCGATGGTCGTCGGTTTTCCCGGAGTGGACATCACGCCGGCGATTCCCGCAGTTGCGCCGACTCCCGCACCGATTGCAGCCCCTGTGCCGCCTCCAGCAATTGCGCCAATCACGGCGCCTAATCCGGTTGTAGTCCCGACAATGGCTGCGTTACGTCCCGTTGAAGAGCCAGCCGAGGTCTGGAACAATTCCGTCTGCAGAGGCAATTGCTGGCCGTCGACCATTGTCAGTTCTGGCAGATCCACGCCAAGCTGCGAATTGCCGTTGCCGTGTTCGCCCTTTTTGGCGAGAGAGACGCGGCCCGTCTGTGCCTGCCCACGGCGCGCCACAACCCAACCGTTTACAACAAGAGGCTGATCCAAAACGGCGCTGAAACTATCGCCCGTCACGTTGCGGTCGGTCGAAATCCATTCGTCGATGCGAACTCGTACCACTGTGCCCTTTGGCAGGGTCAAGGATTCAGGCGGCACAGGTTGGTTCGATTGCGCCTGTGAGTAAGGAGCGGGTTGGCCTTGCTGTGGCTCACCCCGCTGCTCCTGAGCGGGCGAGTCCTGCGGACCCTGCATGCGGCTCTCGGCTGGGATAATCACGGTTTCTGGCGCCCGCTGGGTGTCATCGGGAGCGTACTGCTGCACGTGCGCGGCTGACGGCACGGCGCTTAAACCTATTCCTAATCCAATTATTATCAGATATTTACAGATATTGCTGGCGGTCATCCGTTCCGAAATGGGGATCATCTCTATGCTCTCCTAATCATTCCTTTCCCGCAGCCCCCGATTGCAGCGGTCCAAAAAGCGAATCATCATGAACTCTTGTAAATGATTTGATGATTGTGAGGGATAAATTAGTTGTATTTCAACAGATTTGCGAATTTGGTGTTATCTGCCACATGGACAAATTATGTCAGTCTTATTAAGGGTTCCTGCTGAGTAATATGCTCGTAACATCGGTAGAGTAGTTTTCTCGGACCGGGAGAATCTTTGGATGCGACGCATCGCGCTAGATGACCCACGTTACTATTTGAACCGCCATCTTTCCTGGTTGCAGTTTAACCGCCGGGTGCTGGAGGAAGCATGTGATTACACCAATCCTCTGCTCGAACGGGCAAAATTTCTGGCGATTACGGCCAGCAACCTGGATGAATTCGTGGAGGTCCGCGTTGCCGGTATCCTTCAGCAGGTCGAGCAAAAGCGGGGAGAAATTGGGCCGGACGGCATACCTCCGGGAGAACTGCTGCCTCAACTTGCCTCTGAACTGCATGAATTCGTAAAAGACCAATACGTATGCTGGAGGGAGCAAATCGTTCCCGGCCTAGCTTCGGAATCGGTTCGCGTCAAAAAAGTGAACGAACTGGATTCCGACGCGACACGATTCGTGGATAAATTTTTTGCGGAGCAGGTGGAGCCGATACTTACCCCGGTCACGATAGATCCAGCTCATCCTTTTCCCCGCGTATTGAATAAAGCGTTGTGCGTTGCATTTTTATTGCGGCGCAGGAAGAAGGCGTCGGGAACCTATCTGGGGGTGGTGATCGTACCGCGAGCGCTTCCGCGGGTTTTGCGAGTTCCGTCGGCGGAAGGCACGATGGAATTCACGTTCCTTCATGACATTGTGCATGCCAACGCGCAGCGCCTTTATCACGGATACGAAATCCTTTCCGCCGCAGCGTTTCGCGTTACGCGCAATAGCAATCTTTATCTGCGCGAGGAGGAATCGCGCAGCATATTGGATTCGGTGGACGCGCAATTGCATCTGCGCCGAAAAGGCGAGGCGGTGCGCCTGGAAATCGAGCGCGGGGCCGATCCCGAAATTGTAGGGCGGCTGCGATCGAACTTTGCGCTGGCTCCCTGGCAGGTGTTTCCGATCGACGGCCCCGTAAACTTGTCGCGGCTTTTTAATTTATACGATCAGACACCCAGGCCGGAACTGAAATTTCGACCCTTCACTCCGAAAGAATTTCATCTTAAGCCGGGATACACGACCCTGTTTGAGCAAATGCGCAAACAGGATCTCCTCTTGCACCATCCTTACGATTCCTATTCCACCGTGGTCAAATTTATCGAAAGTGCCGCGCTTGATCCTGACGTGCTTTCCATTAAACAGACGTTGTACCGGACGAGCGAGGATTCGCCCATCGTGCGAGCGCTCATACAGGCGGCCTCCAAGAAGGAAGTAACCGTTGTTGTGGAGTTGAAAGCTCGCTTTGACGAAGCGTCCAATATTCGATGGGCCAAGAATCTGCAGGAAGCCGGGGTGCAGGTGTATCACGGCCTGGTTGGGTTAAAGACGCATTGCAAGCTGTCCTTGCTGGTGCGGCGTGGAAAGGACGGCAAGGTGCGGCGCTATGCGCATCTGGGAACCGGCAATTACAATCCCTCAACTGCGAGATTCTATACGGATCTGAGCCTGTTTACCGGAGATACAAAAATCACGGAAGCCGTCCATCACGTGTTCAATTATCTGACCGCATATTCCGAGCGCGCACAATACGGTCCCTTATCCGTGGCGCCGCTGAATCTAGGGAAAAATTGCATCAACCTGATTGAACGCGAGGAAGCGCATGCGCGAGCCGGGCGCCCGGCGCTGATAGTGGCGAAAGTGAATTCGCTTCTGGACAAAAAAATAATTCAGTCGCTTTATGCCGCCTCGCGAGCGGGAGTAGATATCGAATTAATTGTTCGTGGCGGCTGCGCCTTGCGACCCGGAATTCGGGGAGTCAGCAGCCGGATACACGTGCGCAGTATTGTGGGACGATTTCTGGAGCACAGCCGCATCTTCTTTTTCGCGAATGGGGGACAGCCCGAGGTGTATCTGGGCAGCGCGGACTGGATGCCGCGGAATTTATATGAGCGCGTCGAAGTAATGTTTCGATTAAAAGACGCTTCGCTCTGCCAGCAAGTGGCCAACACAATCCTTGCGCCCTACCTTGCCGACACGGAAAAAGCGCGAATTTTGCTTGCTGATGGAACTTATATGAGACCTCACAAGACTGGCAAAAATTCTTCCTCGAGGAACGGAAACGGATTCAATGTTCAGGGATATATGATGGGCATGTCGGAACAGGAAGGCGCGGAAGAAATTTCAGGCAAAATGCACTTCTCCAAGTGGAAAAACTCTTCAACCTTTGACATCCTGTCGGCCCATTGGCTGCCTACAGGCCACAACACTTGATTTTTTTCGATAATTATCAACTTTCTATCGAATTCGATAATTATCGCTTCAGGGAAAGTAAGGGAAAAGTTGAT
>DATAPT010000366.1:0-8187 GCA_036265065.1 Candidatus Acidiferrales bacterium
TGATCAAGTTTTCCTTGATCAGTATTTCGCCTAGCCGAGACGACATTGAATGGGGACTCCACGGGCTTACACACACCCGGCAAGATTAAAAGTAGCAGAATGCAGTGAGTGGCTATGGCCCCATTTTTGCTCGCGTATTGAAAGGGGCACTAAGACCGAACCTGTCCGTTGGTACAGGTGCTTTACGCGCGCATGGAGTGACAAATCTTGGCTGGCAGCACGCCCGTAGCTATCTTCCGAACAATGAGTAGAATAGGTGTAGGCCGTTTGAGGGAATAAAATTCCCACTTGGAGAAAGTCGATTTGCAAGTAGTGACAACCGCGTCGCAGGCTCCTGCACAATCCGGTGAATTATTGCGATACTATGATGCCATGTCCGCTGCGCTCGGCCCGATGCGCTGGTGGCCGGCCAAGACACCATTTGAAATGATTGTGGGGGCGATCCTGACGCAAAGCACTGCATGGGGAAACGTCGAAATGGCCATCGCGAATCTTCGCGCGGCGAGGCTGCTAACCCCATCGGCGATGCTCCGCGTTCGAACCTCTCGGCTCGCCACTCTGATTCGACCCTCAGGCTATTTCCGGCAAAAAGCGAAGAAACTGAAAGCGTTTGTCAGATTTCTCCAAGCTGGCTACAACGGCTCCCTCGCGCGCATGTTTCGAACGCCAACTGCCGAGCTGCGCGAGGAGCTTCTAGAGGTCCATGGGATTGGGCCAGAGACCTCGGATTCGATCCTGCTGTATGGCGGGAACCATCCTGTTTTTGTGGTGGATGCGTACACACATCGAATCTTGGGGCGGCACGGAATTACGGATGGCAAGGCGGACTATGAAAAAGTGCGCGCGCTGATTGAAAAATCAATTCCGCAGCAGGCACAGCTATTCAATGAATTCCACGCACTGATTGTGAACACCGGAAAAAACTGGTGCCGGAAAAGTGCGCCGCGTTGCGAAAGTTGCCCGCTTCGCCCGCTGCTCCCTGCAAATTCTCCCTTCATTATTGATCAAGGGCTCGGACCCGCAAACACTTCAATCTCCGGGAGCCCGGCGTGAGCACGACCCGCAAAACACAAGTCTTCCTCGCCATCGGCCTCGTGACTACAGCCTTGCTGCTTGCCGCGGTTTTCACTCTGGGCTCGTTGACGCTTCCTTTTGAACCGACCGATCAAGTCATTCTTTATGCGTTGTCCATGTTCGTGGTCACAGCACTGGTCGTATTTTTATTTATTCTCGCGCGAACCCTGGTCCGGTTGGGTGCGGAAAGGCTGGCGCATAAGCCCGGATCGCGATTTAAAACAAGAATGGTGCTTGGAGCGATCGCGGTCTCATTTCTACCGGTTATTGTTCTGTTTTTCGTAAGCTATGCCCTGCTGAATCGAACGCTGGTGCTTTGGTTTCCGCGGCCATTGGAAATTGCCACGGAATCCAGCCGCGCGCTGGTCAATGAAATGAGCCGCGCGGATGCGGATCGCATGGCGGGAATCGCTAAAGAAGTCGCGGGCACGGCTTCCGCCGATTCCGCGCGAGACACGATGCATGCTTTCGATCAGACCTTTGCGCGCGGAGCCGATCTGGCTTGGGAGGTCAACGAAAGTGGCCGCCCGTTCGCCGTCGCAGTGAATCCCAATTTGCAAATTCAGCCACACGGCGCCGAGCCGAATGCTCATCCTGACCCGCCAGCTATGGTCAGGCAGATCCCGGGTGGCGCGGAGCTTTGGGAATATAACGGCAAAGTTTTCCTGGCCGGGCGGGCTAAATCAGCGAATGGCTTCCTGCTGGCTGGAAGAATAGTCCCTGACGATTTTCAGGAACACATCAAGGAAATTGCCACGCAAACCGCTGCCTACGAAATGCAGCGGCAACATCTGCGAACCTATAAGAACCAGATGCTGGCCACACTGCTGCTGTTTACAATTCTCCTGATTTTTGCCGCAACGTGGGCCGCTTTTTTCCTGTCCAAACAAGTCACACTACCGATCCAGGCGCTGGCCCATGCGACGCAGGCGATTATCGAGGGGAACTACGAAACTCGCGTCAACGTGAAGGCCAATGATGAGTTGGAGACGCTGGTCAACTCTTTTAACCGCATGACCGAACAGCTGGGCGACAGCCGCCGCCAGATTGATATATTCACGCAGAATTTGCAGCAAGCCGTGCAGGAACTGGAACGGCGCCGCACGCTGATGGAAACGATTCTCGAAAACATTCCGACGGGCGTGATTTCCGTGGACGAAACGGAATCGATCCGCCGCGTCAATCCCGCTGCCGTGCGCATGTTCGGAGAGAGTTCCCGGCAGGCGCAGAATTTCGCGCAACTGCTAGGAGAAGAAGCGGCGCGTTTTGTGCACATTCTGATGCGGCGATCGCTTCGATTGGGAACGGCGACCCAGGAATTGGAATTTTCCGCATCGGGACGCTTGCTGCGGGCCGCGGTTACCGTCAGTTCGCTGGGGCCTCTGCGGTCAAATCGCGGATACGTTGTTGTGGTGGACGGCTTGACCGATCTCTTGCGCGCGCAAAAGGCGGCAGCCTGGCAGGAAGTGGCGCAGCGCATTGCGCACGAAATTAAAAATCCGCTCACGCCGATTCAGCTTTCCTCGCAGCGGCTTTCCCGCTACCTCGAGCGGCATCGAGAAGACGTTTCCAAAAATGATTCGCCTGAACTTGTAAAACTGGTGGGCGAATGCTCTGGATTAATCGAGCGCGAAGTCCGCGTGCTGGAATCGCTGGTCGGGGAATTCTCGCAGTTCGCGCGATTCCCTACCGCGAAACTTTCGCCCGTATCGCCCAATGAAATCGTGAATGAAGCGCTGTCCGTGTTTGAAGGGCGGCTCGAGGGAATTCACATCCGCAAAGACCTCGCGCCGGATTTGCCAGTGATTCGCGCGGACAGTGAATTGTTGCGCCGGGTGCTGGTCAATTTGATCGATAACGCCGCGGAATCCATGGAAGACTCGGGCGTAAAAGATTTGCTCTTGCGAACGCGGTTCAACAATGAGCGCGAAATCGTGGAGATCATCGTTTCCGACAGCGGGCACGGAATTTCGCCCGAGGATAAAGACAGGCTTTTTCTGCCGCATTTTTCGACGAAGGATCGCGGCACGGGCCTGGGCCTGGCGATTGCCAGCCGCATCATGGCCGAGCATCACGGATCGATTCGAGCCGAAGACAATCTACCAACAGGCGCAAAATTCATTCTGCAATTACCCATGGCGGAGGTCGCAGCAGCCCCGATGGCTCCGCGAATCGGATAATCCCCAACTATTATGGCCAATTCAATTTTAATTGTGGACGATGAACAAGGAATACGCGAAGTCCTATCGTCAATCCTGTTGGACGAAGGCTACGAACCCGTTGCGGTGCCCTCGGGCGAGGAATGCCTGTCACTGCTGGAAAAGCGCTCGGTTGATCTTGTGCTGCTCGACGTGTGGCTCGAAGGGATCGATGGGCTGGAGACGCTGGAACGCATGCGCAAGAACGGCGCGGACGCCATGGTGGTGATGATTTCCGGCCATGCCAGTATAGAGACGGCAGTGCGCGCTACGAAGCTCGGAGCATTCGATTTCATCGAGAAGCCTCTTTCGCTCGAAAAAGTGATTCTGGTCATCAAGAACGCACTCGAAGTTCATCGCCTCGCGCAGGAAAATCGGCGGCTTCGCGAGGAGCTCGGCGGACGTACGGTGTTGCAGGGCGATACGGTCCCCATGCGTGCGTTGCGGCAGCAGATCGCGCTGACGGCGCCCACGCACGGACGCGTTTTGATATATGGAGAAAGCGGAACGGGCAAGGAACTCGTTGCGCGCGCCCTTCACGCGGCGAGCCTGCGCGCCGAGCGTGCGTTTGTGGAAGTCAATTGCGCGGCGATTCCCGAAGAGCTGATCGAATCGGAATTATTCGGGCACGTAAAAGGAAGTTTCACAGGGGCGACCGAAAATAAAGTTGGAAAATTCGAGAAGGCCGATGGCGGAACGCTTTTCCTGGATGAAATCGCGGACATGAGTTTGCGCACGCAGGCCAAAGTGTTGCGCGTGCTGGAAGAACAGCGGCTGGAGCCGGTCGGATCGAATCAAACCGTATCGGTCGATGTGCGCGTGATCGCCGCAACGAACAAAACTTTGGAGGAAGAAATTTCGCATGGCCGGTTTCGTGAGGACCTTTTTTACCGGTTGAACGTAATTCCCTTCACTCTTCCGCCGCTGAGGGAACGGATCGAGGACGTTCCGGTGCTGGCCCGTTACTTCATGCTTGAATTCGGCGCATCGTACGGGCGCAAGCCGAAGGAATTCAGCGAAGCCGCGCTCGGCGTCATGGCTCGATATTCGTGGCCGGGAAATGTCCGTGAACTGCGCAATTTAATCGAGCGGCTAATGATCGTCGTGCCGCAGGATAAAATCGAACCGCTGCACCTTCCGGCCGAGTTGTTCCGTGCCAGCTCGCGCATGACGCAGCAACCAAACGCAACGCTGCACGAGGCTCGAAGTGCCTATGAGCGCGAATTCATTTTGCGCAAGCTGGAAGAAAATCAATGGCAGATGACGCGCACAGCGGAAGCACTGGGCCTCGAACGCAGCCACTTATATCGCCGGATGCGCGCGCTGGGGATCAAGGCAGAAGAGTAGGACAGGGTTCTAGGCCGCGGAAAAACTCAAAATTCTGTCATTCCGAGCGAAGAGAGGAATCTCTCTCTTTTCGCGTGCATTACCCGAGGATAGATTCTTCGCTTGGAATGACAACAATCCACCGTTATTTCATCCTATGAAGTCTGTCCGACAGGGCCCTTTTGCACCGCCATCGCGCGGAAAATGGGTGGCGGGTGAGATTCTGACAAGTCCGTTTAACTCGACTTGGAAACACCTTTTCAACTCATGGTGTCTAACAGAAGGATGCCTGATCTACGCACGGCTATAAACTGAGGGAACAGATGCAAAGATCGATGTCGTCACCATTGCTGAAATCACTTGTAATATTTGCACTTATGGGCTTAGGGACTGGTGTGTCCGCTACGGTCGAGGAGCAGATTAAACGACCAATTTCGATCATCATTTCCCCGAAAGCAAAATCGTACACGCGGGATTTTCCAATACTTGTTGATGTAGCGATCACTGACAATACGACGGAAGCTATGTGGTTTTTTAGTTGCCCTCCGCCATACATCCTCCAACTGACACAGGTCGGTAATCGCACTGTCGAACTTGGTCGGCATGATCCCAACGAGGTTTACGAATGCTTTAAAAATATCTTGAGCAAAATCAAATCGGGCGACACATGGAAAGATGAAATAAACATCAGCGACCTGCACAGATTTGAGCCCGGATCCTACCGTCTAGAGATTTTGTGGAGCTTTCCGGTAAATACAACAAAGACTCCAAGCGGAGTCGAGATATCCGACTCTCTTTCTGTTCGGTCAAATACAATTGAGTTTAATGTGCAGCAGAAGCAGCATGGTAAAATGGAAGAATGAACCGCACGGAATCTACTATTGCAAAATTCAAGGCCAACCAAATTCTCACAACTTACCTACCGTTTATCATGTGATTACATAGCCCCTCCTACTGATTTCACCTGATTGTCATTTTTTTCGACATTATTTAATCTCATTGAATCTTGGCAGCGGAGGCACATGTCCTGCGCTTTACAGACAGACGTAAAACAAAGCAGACGAGCCGCTTTCACAAAGGCGCGGTCGCCAAGTGATAAGGCAAAGGTCGGCAGAACCTTTATCGGCGGTTTAAATCCGCCCCGCGCCTCCAATTCCATCGCAATTACGCGAGTTTATCGAAATCAATTCCTCCTATTGCACTTTTCGGCTGAGTCAGGCTGCGGAAAGATTAATCTATTCTGACATTTCGAGCGAAGCGTGGAATCTCTCTTCGATTTAACTATAAGAAAACAAAGAAAAGCAGATTCCTCGCTTCGCTCGGAATGACACAGATAGTGGGTTTTTCCGCAGCCTGTGAATGTCCTGAAATATTTTGAGATTTAGCCCGTGAAAAGCTCACTTCGGATCTGACAGGTCTCCAGCCAATTGTTCCAGTTGCCAGTGCCAGTCCAGTTGTCGGACGATTTGAGGATTCTCGCGCCAGTTTTTCAAAACCTTTACATATAGCTCAAGAAAAATTTTGACACCAAGGATGGACTCCAGTTCCTTCCGCGCCAAAGTTCCGATTTGCTTCAGGGAGCCGCCGCCTTTCCCGATAAGAATTCCCTTTTGCCCTTCGCGGTCGACGTAAATGGTGGCGCGAATGCGGATCAGCTTTGGCGTTTCCTCAAAAGCATCGCAGATGACGGCCACGGCATGAGGAACTTCCTGCGTGGTAGAGGCCATCGCTTTCTCCCGCACAATTTCCGCGGCAAGAAAGCGTTCCGGCTGATCCGTATACTGATCGGTGGGAAATTGCGGCGTTCCAACGGGTAGATATTCGATCATTTTTTCCAGCGCCCGGTCGACTCCATCGCCTTTAAGCGCAGAAATTGGAATAATTTCATCGAATTTGCCGAGTTTGGACAATTTTTCGATTTTGGGAAGCAACTCGGCTCGCGGAAGGCGATCGATTTTATTCAGCAGCAAGAAACGTTTGGCTTCGACGCGCTGCAGGCGTTCCACGGCTCTTCGGTCTCCCAATCCAAATTCTTCGCTTACATCCAGAAGGAGCGCCACGATATCGACCGCTTCGATGGCGGCTTCCACCTCGCCCATCATTTGCCGCCCCAGCGCCGATTCAGGCCGGTGCAAGCCCGGCGTGTCGATCAAGACAATTTGAGCATTTTCGCGATTCACAATGCCCTGGATTCGATTACGGGTGGTTTGCGGCCGCGAAGTCACGATCGCGACCTTTTCTCCAACCAAATGATTAACCAGGGTTGATTTTCCGGCATTGGGCCGGCCTACGATTGCCACGAATCCTGACTTGAACTTTTCCACCATGCAGGCATGATAACCCGCGCCGACGAGAAAGGCATGGTCCGAATCGTTTTAAAAGGCGCGCATATTCGGCGGCACGCGGCGGCGTGTTACACTTTCCCGACTTAACAGCATATTGGTTTCATCGATGCCTGATTATTTATTCTTTTTTTGGAGACAATGGGATGCCCGCGACGCCACACACAGAACATCATTTCACAGCGTCGGAATTGGTCCGCGACGTCGTCATCGGAATGTCTGACGGTTTGACAGTGCCTTTCGCGCTGGCAGCGGGAATTTCAGGTGCCATCGCGTCGAGTCCTCACGCGTCGACCCTTGTGGTCACTGCGGGCGTGGCGGAAATTGCGGCGGGATCCATTGCCATGGGATTGGGCGGTTATTTGGCGGCAAAAACGGATCAGGAACATTACGCTTCGGAACGCGACCGCGAAGTCAGGGAAATTGTGGAGTTGCGCGATGTGGAGGTCGAGGAAGTCGCCAAAGTTTTCCGTGATTATGGATTAACCGAAGCGGAAATGGCGCCTGCGGTGAGAGCCATCACCGGCAACGAAAAATCCTGGGTCGATTTCATGATGCGCTTTGAGCTTGGGCTTGAGGAACCGCAACCCAAGCGCGCTCGCGTCAGCGCGCTGACGATCGCTGTTTCGTACATCATCGGGGGGCTCATTCCCCTCGCTCCGTACATTCTGCTTTCTGATGTGCGGACGGGACTTTATTTTTCGGTTGGGTTTACGTTGCTCGCTCTGGCGATCTTTGGCTGGGTAAAGGGACGATTCACTGGGATTCATCCGCTGAAGGGCGGATTGCAGACGGTGGTGACCGGGGGACTCGCGGCCGGGGCGGCGTTCCTGATCGCCAAGCTCATCAGCTGAGCGAGCGCCGAAAAGCTTTAACACAGAGAACAACACAGAGGAAAACCGGAGAGAAAAGCGGAGAGTTTGTCCTCGAACAAAAAAAATATTGACCACAAATATTTACGCGCTGCTCCGCTTTTCTCTGTGTCCTCTGTGTTAAAGCTTTTAGGGTTTTGTTTACGTGGCAGCCACCGCCGCAGGAAGCCGCCGCCCGCGAAGCCGCAACACCTTCCGCTGGTTGGCCTCCAAAATTTCAAAACGCAGCCCGCCGTAATCCAAATGCTCCCCGGCCGCGGGAACGTGCCCTGCCACGTGATTGAGCAACCCGCCAATGGTGGTTGCGGATTCCTCTCCGCTGATGTCCCACTCCACGGCAAATAATTCCTGAACTTTTTCGACGGACACGCCGCC
>DATAPT010000367.1:0-9336 GCA_036265065.1 Candidatus Acidiferrales bacterium
CCAAGGGTGAAACCGCCGCCATTACAGCCATTCCTGGAGTGGTATTTTCCGGAAGTTGGGACGGCATGATGCGAGCCTTCTCCACCGAAGATGGCCATTTACTATGGGAATACAATATGCTCCGTAGTTATGAAACAGTAAACCATGTTCCGGCCAAGGGCGGCTCGATGGCCGCGGCCGGCCCAACGGTCGCGGGCGGCATGCTGTTCGTCGGCTCCGGCTACGTGTTCACGGGCGGAATACCCGGCAACGCGCTACTGGTTTTTGCCGCGCAATAGACCGCGCGCCGGAACGGGCGGATTCAGTTTTACGTGGCATAGGCTTCAGCCTGTGCGGGGTTAGGCCTTGCAAGGAATAAAACCGCACAGGCTGAAGCCTATGCCACAAAAACCAAATGCTTTACCACATTTTTTCTGAAATTTCTTTTCATGTTTCCCTGAGACTTATAACCCCCTCCCTTTCCGAAAGGCGGACAATTGCAGCATTTAGGGGCCTTCCTGGTTGGAGTAATCATAGGATTTCTTGGCGGATTATTTGGAAAAGGAGGGAGTGCCATTGCGACGCCTCTTTTGGCCATTGTGGGATTCCCGGGCTTTATCGCGGTCGCGTCTCCCTTGCCTGCCACAATTCCCGGAACATTACTTGCTTCCGCGCAATATTGGAAACACAAGCTGATTGATTGGCGTGTCGTTTCGTGGAGCATAGGCATCGGAATTCCCGCCACGATTATCGGTTCCCTGATCACCAAGTTTACCGGGGCGCGTTTTTTGCTGATCCTTACGGCAATTTTTGTGCTGGGATTCGGCCTTTCCTTTTTGATTTCCCCAACAGAAACAAAATCCGCCGCGCCTTTGCCTCAATCGAATGAGAAAGAAAAAATAACTTTTTCCCGCACGCGGCTTGCGCTCATCGCTTTCGGAGTTGGATTCATTTCAGGGCTGCTCGCAAACGCGGGAGGATTTTTGCTCGCTCCAGCTTATATCCGCCTATTAAAACTGCCTATTAAAAAATCGTTTGCCTGTTCGCTGGCTGTGTCCGCGGCCCTGGCCGTGCCCGGTACGATCGTCCATACCTATCTCGGACATATTTCGTGGACAGTTACTGGACTCGTGGCTCTAGGATCTATTCCCTGTTCGATTATCGGTGCGCGCGTTGCGATTCGTTCGAGTTCCAGCCGGCTGGCGCGGATGTACGGACTTTTCCTTACTGCGCTGGGAATACTGTCCTTCTTTCATTTGTAGTGCATTGCGTAGCATAGGCTTTCGCCTGTGGAATTTTGGCCTTACTAGGCCTAAAACCCGCAGGCTGAAGCCCGCGCTACTGGAAATTCTCCCGTCAGAGCTGCGTTGGTGATAGTTTTAGGCGCACTACAATCGGAGCGGGAAATGTCTTTTGGCACGGCTACTCCTTTGAACCCGGCGTACTTTCTGGATCGCGCCGCGAAAATATTTTCAGAGCGCACAGCCATCGTCGATGGCGATCGCCAGTTCACATATGGCGAGTTTGGAGAAAGGTCCCACCTCCTCGCCGGCCTCTTGCGAAAAGCGGGGGCAAAACAAGGCGACCGGATCGCCGCGCTTTGCACCAACAGCCACGTGATGCTGGAGATGCACAACGGCGTGCCAATGGCGGGTTGCGCGCTTGTCCCCATCAATATTCGCCTTTCTTCGCGGGAGATCGCCTACATCCTTGAAAATTCCGGCGCGCGCATTTTGATCGCGACGCATGAATTCACGGAAATGGCCCGGACGATTTCCTCCTCTATTGGAGTGCGGCTCATTGTCGCGGGCGATGATTCGAGCGAGTACGAAGAGATGCTGAAAACTTCTGATCCATCTCCCACCGCCGAGATGGACGAGATGTCTCTACTGGCGATTAACTACACCAGCGGAAGCACGGGCCGCCCGAAGGGCGTAATGTACACTCCTCGCGGAGCTTACCTGCAAGCGATGGCGATGGCGTTTCACTCGCGGCTCGGGCTGGACAGCGCGTATTTGTGGACGCTGCCGATGTTTCATTGCAACGGCTGGTGTTTTACATGGGCCGTAACCGCCGCCGGCGCGGCGCACATTTGCCAACGGCAGATTGATCCTGCAACTATCTGGCGCGCGATTTGCTCCGGCGGAGTAACGCATCTTTGTGCTGCGCCCACTGTGCTGACAATGATTGCCGAAGCCGCCGCGACTTGCTCCGGCAAGAAACCTAGCCGTGCAGTTCACGCGTTCACCGGTGGCGCGCCGCCAACACCCGCATTGCTTGAACGACTTTCCGCATTGCATTTGCAGGTGACGCATTTATACGGACTGACGGAAACCTATGGCCCATCCGTGCTCAACGATTGGCAACCGGAATGGTCTTCCCTGCCAGAAAACGAAAAGGCCCGATTGAATGCGCGGCAAGGTGTGGGCAACCTGGCCACAAAAGATGTTGCGGTGATCGATGTGGAGGGCCGCGAAGTCCCCGCGGACGGCGAAACGATGGGCGAAATCGCGATCCGCGGAAACAACGTGACCATCGGCTATTATTTGGATGAGGAAGCCACGCGCGCGGCGGAATCCAACGGCTACTTTCGCACAGGCGATCTCGGCGTCCGCTTTCCCGACGGGTATATCGAGCTTCGCGACCGCGCCAAGGACATCATCATAACCGGCGGAGAAAACGTAGCCTCCGTTGAGGTCGAAAAGGCACTGGCTGAGCATCCTGCCGTTTTGGAAGCAGTCGTGGTTGGCCGGCCCGATGAACGTTGGGGGGAAATTCCAGTCGCCTTTGTGGTCTTGCGCCAGGAAGCGTGTGCGACGCAAGAAGAGCTGATTGAATTTGTGTGCGGGCGGATTGCAAGATTCAAAGCTCCGCGCGAAATTCGCTTTGAGGAGCTTCCCAAAACTTCGACGGGAAAAATTCAAAAATATTTGCTGCGCCAACGATTGAGCGAGCAAGCGGAAAAGGAAGAAATCCGCAAAGAGAAATAAATTCAGACTTCAAATAAACGCATCTCAGAAATGACCGGCAATCCAAATTGTCAGATGGCCAGAAGCTGAATAGTCTGCGAAAAAATTCACCATTTCTGTCATTCCGAGCGAAGCGAGGAATCTGTTTTTCTTTGTTTTCTTATTGTTCAATCGAAGAGAGATTCCTCGCCTCGCTCGGAATGACAGAAAGGGCTGGGTTTTTCCGCTGCCTGTTGAAACCGCGACCCACAAAACTATTTATGGAATGGCTTCATTTAAGGTGAGCGCGCTCCCCTGCGATTTAATACAATTTCCATTCCTAATCTGGAGGGCATGAAATGGCGTTACGAACGGCTGCTGAATTTCTCGCGGGACTGCATGATAACCGCGAAGTTTATTACCGAGGAGAGAAAGTTTCGAGCGTGGTGGACCACCCTGAGCTCGGCGTTGCGGCGCGCCATGCTTCCATTGATTTTGAAATGGCCGAAAATCCGAAGTTTCGCGAGTTGGCCGTTCACCATGAAGGCTCAGAGGAATATTCCGCGTATTACCGCGTGCCGCGCAACTCGCAGGATTTGCTCTCCCGCTCAAAGCTGATCGAAGCAGGCACGGCCGAGGGCGCCACGCTGGTCTTGCTGATCAAGGAAATTGGAACGGATGCTTTGTTCGCGCTGACGCGCGTCCTCGGCCGCAGCGGCGATGCCGACGGTATCAAGCGCGTCGAAGCTTTCTATAAACATTGCCGCGAAAAGGATCTGGCTTTGGCCGTCGCACAAACGGATGTGAAAGGCGACCGGAGTAAGCGACCCTGCGAGCAAAGCGATCCTGATATGTACGTTCGCGTCGTGGAAAAGCGCGCGGACGGGATCATCGTCAGCGGCGCAAAAATCCACACGTCCTGCACTCCGTATGTGGATGAAGTGATTGTGCTGCCCAGCCGCTCGATGGGACCGGGCGATGAACCGTGGTCGCTCGCCTTTGCGATTCCCACGGCGACGCCGGGGCTTCGACTTTATGCCTCGGACTATCTGCACGGCACAGACGATCCGTTTACGCGCCCCATTTCCACGACTCACAAAATGGTGGAAACTCTCACCGTATTTGAAAATGTTTTTGTTCCCTGGGAGCGCGTGTTTTTTGTGGATCGGCCGGACCTCGCCGGCGCCACGGCGCTTACGTTTGTCGAATTCCATCGCTTCACCGCCGTGAGCTATAAACTTCCGCTCCTGGACGCGATGGTGGGCGCCGGAATTGTGATGGCCAAGGCCAACGGCATCGATCGCGCGGGGCATGTGCGCGACAAACTGACCTGGCTTGGCGGGTACGCGGAGACTGTGCGCGGCCTCACGGAGTTAGCGGCGCTTCGATGCAAAACAGAAAACGGCGTTGCCTACCCCGACGTTTTTACAACGAACATGGCCAAATGGACATTTGCGCGCGAATTTCACCAGGCGATCGAGACTGTGCAGGATCTCGCGGGCGGATTGCTTGTCACGGGTCCCGGCGGCATGGATTGGAATTCTCCCGAGGTCCGGCCCGTGCTGGAAAAATATTTGCCGGGGGCGTGGCCCGCGGATCGCCGCATGGCCATCATGAATTTGATCAGCGACTTAACGACGAGGCTTTATGGCGGATATCAAGCTGTCCTGGCCGTGCACGCGGAAGGCTTGATCGAAGCAGAAAAAATGGCCATGTTCCGGGCATACGATCCGTCGCGGTCCATCGCGCTAGCTATGCGGCTGGCGGGGCTGGAAGCAAATAAGCCCGCAAAATAATTTTCAGGGGAGCGCAATTTGGGAGACTTGACCGGAAAAGTTGCGATCGTTACGGGCGCTAGCCGCGGCATTGGCCGCGCCATCGCGGAAATATTTTCGCGCGAAGGAGCGCGCGTGGTGATCTGCGGACGCAAGCAGGAAACACTCGATCAGGTCGCGCGTGAAATCGGATCGAACGTATTGCCCATCGCCTGCCATGTTGGCCGTGCCGATCAAATTGAAAACATGATTGCGATCACGACGCGTGAGTTGGGTCCTATCGACATTCTGGTGAACAACGCGGCGACGAATGTTTCCTTCGGCCCATGCCTTGAAATCGACGAAGCGCAATTCGACAAGATGATCGAGATTAATTTGAAGAGCGCATTCCACCTGATCAAAGCCGTGGCACCGGGAATGTGCGAGGGTGGCAGCGGTTCGATCGTTAATATCGCGTCCATCGCTGGACTTCGACCGCAGCTTCATAGCCTGCTCTACAGCATGACGAAGGCCGCGCTCATCATGATGACGCAATCCTACGCGCTTGAGCTCGGCGCCAAGGGAGTGCGCGTCAACGCAATCGCTCCAGGACTTATTCAGACCGCGCTTAGCGAATATTATTGGAAGGATGAAGTACAAAGAAAAAACGTGCTGGCCGCGCAACCCATTCAGCGCATCGGGCAACCGAAGGACGTTGCAGAGTTGGCGCTGCTGCTGGCTTCCGACCGAGGTTCTTACATCACGGGGCAAACGCTAACCGTCGACGGCGGATTTCTTCTCCCCGGGCTTTGATTCGTATTTTCCTTATGGCGAAGGCTCTCTCTCACCAACCAATTCAACCATAAGTTGAGTTACCTCTTTCGCTTAGCGCATGGGCTATCTGTTCCGCGGAATTACAGCCTCGACCGGATGGGTCTCCGCTCCCAGTTCTGTTAACTGTTGTACAAGCCGAAGGGGCACGGCTTCATAGCTAATTTCGCCCCCTGGAGGACGTCATGACGAAAGCAAAATGGTTGAGCCGAATTGCACTGACTACCGCTCTGGCCGGCGGATTAATGCTGGGCACTGTCGGAGTTGCTCGGGCAGATAGAGATGACAGGGATGGCTGTCACCGGCGGTTGGAGGTGGATCGCGCAAGAATTGATCGGGACGTTACCCGTCATGGTGAGCATAGCCGCCAGGTTGATCGCGATAGAGACAGGATGGATGCGGATAGAAAGTGGTGCAGAGACCGCAAGGCAGACTGGGATCATGATCGTTATGACAAGGATGATTATTCTCACCGCTAAATTGTAATTCCAAGTTGCGCTTGGATTTATGGAGACTGCCTCGATTGAGCCAGTCTCCATTTTTTCCGCTTTCCATTTGGAAGGCGAAACCTACAGGGTTCTTTTAGTGCCGCTACATTTTCCCGTGGATTGTTGGCCCCTCAACAGGGAAGGTAACCTGAAAACCTAGTGGACTAGCTAGATGCGCATCTGATTAAAAGCGCGCCCTGATGGAAAGGAATATTTATGGCAAAAGCGGTGCGCGCCAGATTTCCCACCTCATTTGGAGTTTTCAGCCCGACCGGACACATCGTAATGGCCTTCCCGAATAATGATTGCGCCGTGATGGCCCGGGCCGCTCTACTCGCGGAGGGATTTAATGAAAGCGAAGTGACGCGGTACACAAAGGAAGAAGTGATACTTGAATGCGAAAAAAGCAACGAACATGCCGCCGATCCACTGCAGGTGGAACAGGATGTAGCCAAGATCGCTGAATATCTGGCGCTGGCGAAAGAGGGGTGCGGATTTCTTGTGGTGCACGCGCCAGGAGAAGAACGATCGAAACAGGCTGTCAAGATCGTTCAACCCTACGGATTGAAATTTGCCGAGAAGTACAACCGGCTGACACTGGAAGAATTAGGTTAGGCCTGAAATAGTTTGTCGAATTTTATTCCGGAGGCAAAAGATATGTTACGGACGATTCTTCTGATTATTTTAGTTTTGGCATTGCTAGGAAGTTTGCCGGCGTGGCCGTACAGCACGGGTTGGGGATATTATCCTGCTGGAGGATTGGGGATTCTGCTGATTATCGTAATCGTGTTCGCGTTGCTTGATCGGACGTCTGCCGTATAGCGAGGCAATGATCCTGGCAAAAACGCGCCATCCCCTGGCCGGGATAACTTTGTTAATGGTCCTATGCTTAATGCGCCAGCCTGCGTTCTAAGGTCGGGGGTGATCCCTCGTATTGTATTCAGCTACAGCCTTCCGCCTGGAAGCTTCTGCCCTTTAATCAGTAATTTTTCATTTAATTCCGGGAACATTACAGGGTTCGGAGTATTGCTCAGGGCTGTGAGCCTGTGATTAATTGAGAAGCCAAGCTTGCGTTTAGCATTGCGCGATATGTTAAGTGCCAGAATGGAGTTTTGAAATTGGCCCGATGGGTTATTACATGTCCTGAATGCAAGGTGGAATTCACTCATAGTCAGGTGAAAGACGCATATGGAGTTTCTCTCCTGGATGCATTCTCCTGGATTTGCAACAAGCCGGAATTACCTGATGAGGGCATTCTTCTGCGATGCCCGAACTGCATGATTGAAACGGCGTATAAACGATACCAACTCATTTACAGGACAGATTGATCGATCAAGGCATTTCGATTTTCGAAGGAGGAGTTAATTGCCAGGACGATGAAAAGCGCTGTATTATGTGCGAATTTTAATTGGTATCTTTTTTACTTTTGGGAACAGTATCCTTGATATCTGCTTCGAATGTAACATCTACCTGGGCGCCAACTTTCAACTTAACCTTTTTCCCATTTTCATCCTGCAGGGTGTTTTCAATTCGAATTTCCCTGTATAAGTGATCCGCGCCCTCGACTGCGATTTCGGCCTTTTCAGGCTCATGTGGAAGGGGAGAATTAATAATTTTCTCCACCGTGCCTGGTCTTGTGATCTTCGGTTTATTGTGATTTTTCATGTGGCTCCTCTAAACGATAAATAAATAGGTGCAAAAACTTTAACAATTTTGGTAGTTTTTTTCTACAGGTTTATCCCTCAATTCCTGGCCGGTCCGGACTAATCTTGCAACTGCAAAACTTTGCCCCAGGCTTCCAATAGTTTGTTAATTTCCCCATAGCATTCGCAAGAGGCCTTCTCTAATCCGGCGCGATCCTTAATTGTGACTTGCCCGCGTGTGTAGGTAATCAGCCCTCTTTTCTGCAGCAAACTGGCTGCCACGGAAACGCTGG
The DNA here is from genome assembly GCA_036265065.1 of Candidatus Acidiferrales bacterium. Lineage (GTDB taxonomy): Bacteria > Acidobacteriota > Terriglobia > Acidiferrales > UBA7541 > Palsa-360. The sequence continues at coordinate 7,937 of DATAPT010000367.1, forward strand.
CCCGGCGCGTCCCGAGCATATGCGAAATGAATTCCTGAGTCAGCGGAAAACTGGGCTTCCCCACACGGTCTTGCGTCATCAACAACCAACGGGATAATTGCTTATCAACGGAATGGAGTCGATTGCAGGCAGCGATCTGGATCGTCTGAATCGAAAATTCCTGGGAATAACGATGAAGTTTGCTCTCGAGAACCGGACAACTTTGCAATACAGATTTTAAATTTTCGGCGCTTAGCTTGTATCCGGCGGCCGCAACTTGAATGACCGACCGGACTAAACTGACTTCACAGCCCACAATCACCGGAAGGCCGATAAAACCTTCTTTGCCCGTCAACCCCACTTCAATGCTGCGACCGTCGGTCATGACATGAATGATCGAAACCACGCCCTCATTCAGGAAGTAGCAATGTTCAATTGGTTTGGACGCTTCGGTCAGAACATGGCGGGCGGGATAAGCGGAGATTTCCATTTTTGGCAGCAGCACGTCCAATTCCGAGCGAGGAAGTGCCCGAAGAATATCGTTTTCTACCCGCTGCTGGCCTGAACCGGCGTTCCGCCGTTTGGCAGACACATTCGATCCGGTTCCGCGAGCGTAGCTAGCCATGCTGGAACTCCAGTAAACGAAATTTACGCGATCGTAATGAATCGCCGGCCATACCGCGTGGATATTCGATTAGGCATATCAACGTTACGCTTTTCTATCGCATACCGCTAGCTCCAAATGTTAAGCAAGAACAGGACTCGATTGTGTTTGACAGATCAGTACGGTGGCGTACACTAAAAGTAGAAGCCACTAACTGGCAAGGGAAATCGGGAAGAAACGACTTTAATGCGAAAGCCGACGAGCAAATCGCAATCCGCTGCGAAGCCTGATTGGGCGTCCATGATCTATCGCTTGCGCGATAAATTGGGAATGAACCAATCGGCGTTTGGCCACGAAGTACATTCCTCTGCGATGGGTGTCTCCCGCTGGGAACGAGGAGCGCAGGAACCGTCTTCCCATAGTTATATTGAGCTTGGCAATCTCGCGGGAGATCCGGAATGCTGGTTTTTTTGGGGGCGCGCCGGACTCAGCAGCGAGGATTTGATGCGGGTGATTCCGAAATTGCGCAATCGGTTTCAACGATCAGACGCGGCAACCATTGAACTCGTACACGCCGGAGGGGCGGGCAAAAGGTTGAAGAAAGCTCAATTAGTTGCCATTCCTTTGCTGAAGGTAGTGGCAACTTCCGATGGCGAAAAAGGCGATGACGCGCCCTTGCTTCACGATGCGCCGATTGAAAGCATGCTTGCGGCTCCCAAAGAATGGTGCCCAAGTCCTGCTTCCACCTATAGCCTGCGGGTTCGCGGCAATTCGATGAACCCATTAATTTACGATGGGTTCATTCTTGTGGTGGATT
>DATAPT010000368.1:0-3276 GCA_036265065.1 Candidatus Acidiferrales bacterium
ACCGACAATGCCGCCATGATCGCCGCCGCCGCCTACCCCCACCTGCTCGCCGGAGAAACTGCTACGAGCGACCTGAACGCCGAACCGAACTTGCGGCTCGCGCAGACTCTGTGAAAGTTTTAATTCTCGCGCTAAAAAGAAAAACCCCGGGCAACTAAACCCGGGGCGTCTCGAATCGAAGTAACTCGTGGTTAGAATTCCACGGTTTCGGATTTTTCCAGGGGCGACGGCATTTGCAAACGTGCCTTCGCCAGGGACTTGACCAGCGCGCCTTCCATCGTTTCGGCTGAGGTGTTTCGGGCGGTCGCGAGTTCGCTTACGAGGAGGAATTTGGCCCGTTCCAACATTTTCTTTTCGCGGAAGGAAAGTGGCTTGGTGCGGCTGAGCGATACGAGGGATTTTAGTACGGCTGCTACTTCGATTAGCTCCCCGGTTCGCATCCGCTCCGAATTCTCTTTGAAGCGGTGTTTCCAATCGTGGTGCGAATTCGGTTTTCCCTTTTCGAGAAAGCTCAATACTTTGAGCGTTTCCCCGTTTCGAATCACGTGCCTCAATCCTACGGATTCAGCGTTTGTTGCAGGAACCATTACTTTGAGCCCGCTCGCCAAAATTTTTACCATAAAGTACTTTTCCGTACGCCCATTCATTATCCCGAAATTGATCTGTTCGATCATTCCTACGCCGTGGTTCGGATAGACAACCTTGTCCCCTATCTTGTAATCCATGGTCGGAAACCCCCTAGAGGTGAGCTGAAGCAATACTGAACGATTCGACAATCGAAGTCAACATATTTCTTTAAGAATCAGTAAGTTATGCGATTTTTTCATTCGAGATTGGTCATTGAATTGCACATGTATTTTTTCTAATATTTCACCTTAGAGTCATTCTTCTTTCTCTTATTCTTCTCCGGTCAGACTTTGCCTCGGTTGCGCTAGAATAGCTAAATGCTGATTCTTGCCATAGATACGAGCACTCGCACAGGCAGCGGCGCCATCTTGCGCGATTCCGAAATTCTTGCCGAAGTATCCGGGTACGAAGAAACACTATATTCAAACAGGCTTTTTCGCGATATTGCCACTCTCCAGGAAAAAGCAAATTTCAGCATGGATCAAATCGATGTTTTTGCCGTTGCTTCCGGTCCAGGTTCTTTCACTGGTCTCCGTGTCGGTTTGACGGCGGTAAAAGCGTGGGCAGAGGTCCATGGGAAGCCCATAGCGGCGATTAGCGGTCTAGAGGCGATCGCCTATGAATCGCTTGCTAGCGGGGCTCCTGAGGCCCTCTCAGCCTCTTTTATCGCCCCCTTCCTGGATGCCCGCCGCGGTCAAATCTTCGGCGCAGTCTACAAAAAAGGGAACGAAAGTGGGCTGGGGCTGGAACTTGTTACTGACGAATCGATTCTTACCCCGGACGAGTTCATGGAAATGGCAAAAGGGAAATCCGCGCAGCCGGTTGCCCTGGTCTCGCCTACGCCCGATGTCCTGCCAGCCGCGCGCATTGAGGAAACGTTTCCCGGACTGCAGGTCATAACTGTTTCCGCGGCCCTAGCTTCAGCCATTGGCAGATTAGGGTTCGAAAGGGCCCAATGTGGAGAATTGGTTGATGCTATCCGGCTCGACGCAAATTATGTGCGCCGATCCGACGCTGAAGCAGCCTGGAAGGACGGCTAATGCCCGCGCCGGGAACTGGATCTTTTGACCCTCAATCAGTCACAGTCCGGCGGATGATGGCTTCTGACGCAGCTGCGGCACTGTCGTTACTCGATGAAAGTCCCGAAGCATCGAAGTGGTCCAAGAAGAGCCTCGAAGAATCGATTTCCGCTTGCATCGCATGGGTGGCCGATCTCGACGGGCGCGTAGTGGGATTCTTAATTGGGCGTCCCGCCGCGGATGAATTTGAATTATTAAATCTGGCCGTGGGCAAAAAGTTTCAGCGAAGCGGAATTGCCACAAAATTGATTCATATGGCGACTGAAACCGCGCACATAGCGGGTGTCGCGCAAATTTTTCTCGAGGTTCGCGCTTCCAACCTGCCCGGAATCGCCTTGTACACGCATCTGGCGTTCCGTGTTTGCGGGCGTCGAAAAAATTATTATCGTGACCCGATAGATGACGCAGTCTTATTGATTTTTAATAATTTTCCAAAAAACCCTTAATTTTTTTGAACATTTTTACTTGGCGGGAGATTTGCAATGTGCTAGCTTCGGCTTGTTATGTAACACCACCCTCACAATTCGGTTAAATCAGGAGGCTAATTATGCCGGCCTTGACACGTGAGATACGCGAGCAACTTCTGACATATGACCAGGAATTCCAGAAATTGAACCAGCTCCACTCGGAATACGAAGCACAGCTTATACAGATTGCGCACTCCCCCTACCTGAATCTGGAAGACCTTCAGCAAGAAGCGACCCTCAAAAAATTGAAATTGAAAGTTAGAGATCAGATGGAACGTCATATTGCGCAACGCTTGAGTCACCGAGCCGCGCGCTAACCCTCCAGTACGCCGCCAAATTGATATAGAATATTTGTGGACGCTACGGGAGTGCCGTAATTTTTCCTCCTGACAAGGACGTGCATGGTTAAGGACGGCTATAGGTTTGCCGCACCGCCGCTATTGCTTGGCATAATCGCTGTCATGTTCCACTGGAATTGGGTAGGCGGGATATTGATTTTCCTCGGCCTTTTCGTGGTTTTCTTTTTTCGCGATCCGGAAAGGACGCCCCCGCCCGATCCGAATTTAATCGTGTCTCCTGCAGATGGACGCGTCATGGGGATCGTGGAAGAATCGTTTAACGGCAGGCCGGGTCACCGCATCAGCGTTTTTCTTTCTGTATTCAACGTGCACGTAAACCGTTCGCCGGTTGGCGGCCGCATCACCGCGATTGAGTACCGGACTGGCAAGTTCTATGCCGCCATGCGCGGCCGTGCATCCGCCGAAAACGAGCAGAATTCCTTCCATGTTCAGACGGATCGCGGGGAAGTTGTCTTTACCCAAATTGCAGGATGGGTGGCGCGCCGTATTGTTGTCTGGAAATCGACAGGCGATTCCCTTGTTCGAGGAGAACGCATTGGTATGATACGCTTCGGTTCGCGCATGGACATATGGCTTCCAGAGGACGCGGAGATTCTGGTTAAGCCTGGCGGAAGTGTTGCTGGCGGTTCAAGCGTCCTGGCACGCTGGAAATGAGCGACTTCGAACAACATGAATTAGGATTTCCCGGAACGCGACGAGCCAGCACCAAGCTGCGTCGCGGCATATATCTATTGCCCGCCTTGA
>DATAPT010000369.1:0-2621 GCA_036265065.1 Candidatus Acidiferrales bacterium
GAACTATCAATATGCGCACGATACAGAATCAAAAGTGGCGGATATGCAATGCCTGCCCGATAGTTTGCGCGATCGAGTTTATTATCGCCCAACGAATGAGGGAGTCGAAAAGCGGATTCGCGAACGATTGGAAGAGATCAAACGGCTTCGGCCGGCCTCGACCAATCGAGGCACGGCGGCTAAAAAGAATCTGAACCCCGATTAGCATTTCTCTTCGGCTGAGAGCCCGCTCGCTAACCGAATCTGGCGCGATGCTCCTTGAGAATGCAGAGATCCATCACCACAGAAATTCCAGCTTGTCGCGCCTTTTCTGCTGCGCGTTCATTGATCACGTCTTCCTGTAACCAAATCGCTGGAATCTTCAGCTTGATCGCATGCTCTACGATTTCATCGACGTACTCGGGCCGCCGAAACACGTCCACCAAATCGACTGTCTTTGCCACTTCTGGCGGCAAATCAAGCAACGAAGGATAAGATTTTTCACCGAGCGCCTCCTTGATCTGAGGATTCACTGGGATAATTTTGTACCCCTCAGACTGCATATATGCAGAAACGCCATGACTTGGCCGCATAGGACTTTCCGAAAGGCCGATGACGGCGATCGTTTTCGTCCGCGCTAACAGGTCGTAGATAGGATCTTCTTTTTGCTTCATCTCGCTTTGCTTTAGGTGGCGCTACATTATCCCTTTTTTTCCACTTTTTGCTTGAACATTCTTAGCGCAGTTTTGCGGACTGTATCTGAGACTTCTTTGTTGCCAGAAAGATTCTTCAGGTCGTGAACCAGAAGGTTCTTTATAAGTCCCAGCGAAAGATCGAGCGGAGTGCGCGGATTCTGGACGAGGTTTCTCATGATGTTGTAATTTTTTGCGAACTTCCGCCTCATTGGAATGGCGCGCAACACGGCCTCTAGAACGTTCTTTTGCAATGCGAATTTCTCTACTTCGCCGTCCGAAATTTTGGGCGAATCGAGCACCGCGATTGCGACGAGTTTCGTGGAATCGCGGACCAGTATCGATCGCTCTTCTTTCGTACCTCGCATCGCGAGAGTGATACGTCCTCGAATATCAAGTTTCGCAATCTTTTGCAGCACACTCTCGCGGTCTCCGCCAGCAGCAGCGGCAGCCTTTGCCTTTTTTAGCGCAGCAGCGGCCTTCTCTTTCGCCGCCGCAGCTGCGGCTGATTCCGGAGTGACGCTCGCTTCTGCTTCGGGCTTACTCTCAACCTCTGCCTCTTTCGGCTGCGATTCTGTGTGCGAGCCGTCCCCGGTGTGGTCTGTCCCTACGCCGAATTCCTCCAGCGAGATTCCTATAGGCTGAAACGGCTTATCTTTTTCGGCGACGAGCTCGGCTGCGTTCTCTTCCAGGAACTTCGACACCGCACTCTCCACAACTTCGTCAGCGGCGTCTGCTTCTGCCGCCTGCGGCGCGGCAGCAGTCTCCATCGAAGCTAATTTCTTCGTTATGTCGGCGTGCTCATTCGGACGTAAGCTGGGGTTCGACTGCAAGGCCTGCAATAGCCGCGGAGAACTTGCAACACGCGCGCTTGCCAGCAAGACTTCGACAACCGAGCGCGATCCCGAGACAGCAAGCGCGTCGAGCGACTCTTCGGTTACGGATGGATTCTCGGCCAACTGCGGCAACAGGGCGATGCGCAAATTTTCGGGCGCTGTTAAATATGAGAGAACGTCGGCGCTGGTGTTGGGATTGGCGGCCACGGCGCGGCTGGCTTTTTCATCCCAACCTGCCAAAGTCAAGCGCGACTGCTCACCGAATAATTTGTGATGGACGGCCAGATAGACAAGGATCTCAACCATCTCATCCGCTGGAACCGCTAAAGCTCCGCGAGCGGCCGACTGCATTAAATTTGATGGGACCTGCGAATTGCGGATGAGATCAAGCATTCGCGGCATCGTTCATCTCCGAGACTTTGTGCTTGGCGGCAAGTTTTTCCAGCTCAGCGACTGCAATTTCGAGCTCCTTCGTGAGGCGGTTTGGAGTGCGCTTCAACTCATCGCTTAAAGCGCGATAGTACCAAAGCGTGCCGTCTCTGCCTCCGTTAAATCGCGACCAGAGGGCCTCACCTTCATTTCGATAATCCGTTACAACCGAGCGGGCATTATGCAGCTTGTCAGCCACAGAGACGAGCCTTGTATCGGCGTCCGCGGTTTTCAACTCACGTAGATAATTCTTCTTGCGCTGAAGCCACTCTGGTTTCGGATCCTCCATCGTATCGGTGCATCCCTCTACGATTTTCGCCACCCTTGGTCCAAATTTTTTCTTGACGTCGCGCAGCCTCGGCTCTCCGCCACAATCTTCTACCACATCATGCAGTAGGGCCGCGATTGCCAAATCTTCGTCGCCGCCGGCCTCCAGTACTAGTGAAGCCACCGCCATCAGGTGAGACAGGTAAGGCACTGCTGTCTGCTTTCGAGTCTGCCCCTCATGTTTTTCGGCCGCATAGCGGAAGGCGCGCTGCAAACGAAGGCCGAGCTTCGGCGGGCGAGGTGAATTTGAACTCTTCGCCATGAAATTTTCTTGCTTATACTTTCTTTTCACTTCTCCGCAAACGCAGATATGCCTGCAACAACGGTCGCAAGTCGCCATCCAACACGCGATCTACGT